>DASWDH010000246.1:0-9110 GCA_036395495.1 Polyangiaceae bacterium | reverse complement strand
TCCGCCGCCGATGGGGCCTCTCACTCCAGTCGATGCTTGCATCGTCGGGAAAGAGAGGCCCCATCGGCGGCGGATCCATCTGGCCAAGCGGCGCGGCTGGCTCGCTTTGGGCTGCGACGGCATTGGCGACTATCGGCGTCGGCTCGACGGTCCTCACTCCGATATCGTCGCCCGCCCGCGCAGTGCAGGCGCACACTGCGACCGCCGCAGCGAACCACCCGACCCGACCGCCAAGCTTCACGATTCTTCGACGTCGACGATGGGCGATTTGTTCCCACCGGGGAACAGCAGGCGCGCTCATCTGCGCCTCGGCGGACCATTTCTGATAAAAACAGAGACGAACGGAGGTCACATGAGCCTGAACCTCGTGACGCTGCTGAAGGAAGGTGCGAAGCGAAACCCCGGGCGCCCGGCTCTCGTCGTGGGCGACAAGCTGCTCTCCTACGGGCTCGTTCTCGAGCACGCCCAGCGATTTTCGGGCGGGCTCGCCAAGCTCGACGTGCATCGCGGCCAGACCATCGCGCTGCTCTTGCCAAACGTACCGCATTTTACGATCGCCTACTTCGGCGCGCACAACCGGGGCTGCGCGGTCGTCCCGCTCAACGTTCTGCTCACCGCCGAGGAGATCGCCTACTACCTCGAGGACTCCGAGGCCGCCGCCATCGTGGCGTGGGAAGCGTTCCTTCCGCAGGCGCTCGAGGCGGCCCGGCGTGTACCCACCTGTAAGCATGTCATCGTGGCCAAAGCGGATGCGACGGACACCTCAGCGCCCGAGGGGGCCCGCAGCCTGAATGCGGTCATCGGCGGCTCGCCTGCCGAACGCCAGGAAGCCGACACGATGGCCGATGACACGGCGGTCATCCTCTACACGTCGGGCACGACCGGCAAGGCCAAGGGAGCCGAGCTCACGCACTTCAACATGTTTTTCAATGCCGTCAACGCCGGCACGATGCTGTTTCCTTCCATCCCCGGCGTGACCACGGTTTCGCTGGCCACGCTGCCTCTCTTTCACAGTTTCGGACAGACGGTGGTGCACAACATGACGTTGTTCCACGGCGGCACGATCGTGCTCTTGCCGCGTTTCGAACCCAAGGCAGCCCTCGATCTCATGCAGAAGCACCGGGTGACTTTTTTTGCCGGCGTTCCCACGATGTATTTCGCGCTCCTCCATTACCCGGAGGCCGCCCGCTACGATCTCTCCACACTTCACTACTGCGTGTCCGGCGGCGCACCGATGCCCGCCGAGGTGATGAAGGCCTTCGATGCCCAATACAAGGTGAATGTCCTCGAGGGTTACGGCCTTTCCGAAACGTCGCCGGTGGCAAGCTTCAACACGATCGACCGCCCGAAGAAGATCGCTTCCATCGGGCGGCCGATCTGGGGCGTCGACTTCAAGCTCGTCGACGATCACGACGACGAGATCACCGAATCCGGCAAGGCC
This sequence comes from Polyangiaceae bacterium, assembly GCA_036395495.1. Lineage (GTDB taxonomy): Bacteria > Myxococcota_A > Polyangia > Polyangiales > Polyangiaceae > DASWDH01. Next base: position 7,669 of record DASWDH010000246.1, on the reverse strand, counting down.
GGCGAAATCTGTATTCGCGGCCAGAACGTGATGAAGGGCTATTTCAAACGCCCAGAGGCCACCGCCGAAGCGATGAAGGGGGGCTGGTTTCACACCGGCGATGTGGCGACCCGCGACGACGATGGGTACTACTTCATCGTCGATCGCAAGAAGGACATGATCCTGCGCGGCGGGTTCAACGTCTACCCGCGCGAGATCGAAGAGGTCCTCTACGGGCATCCAGCGGTGGCCGAGGCGGCGGTGATCGGCGTTCCGCACGCCAGCCACGGTGAAGAAGTGAAGGCGATCGTGGCGCTCAAGCCGGGGCAAGAGGCCACCGACAAAGACATCATCTCCTACTGCCGGGAGCGACTCGCTGCCTTCAAGTACCCGCGCATCGTCGAGTTTCGGGACGCATTGCCCAAAGGACCAACGGGCAAGATCCTGAAACGCGAACTACGCGAGAGGTGAGGCGCGCCAGCAGCTAACCGCCGTTGTCCACGTCGACCCCGCTGCTGGCATCTTCGGGTGGAGCCACGTCGGGAAGCACCGGAGCGTCGTTGGGCGCGCCATCGGCGGACACGTCCGGGGCGCCGCCATCGCGGGAGGGGGGGACTCCGCCATCGAGGTAGGCGGGAAGGCCGCAGAACGGCTTGTCGGCAAGGCCACCTTGTGCGTCCGCCGCGTCGGCTCCCGTTTCCCCGGGGTCGGGATCGGGCTCGCCGATGCAGATGTAACCGTTGCGCGTGCAGGGGCAGACGTGAAAGCACGTATTCGCGAAGCACACCCCGGTCGAGCCGCAGTCCTTGGTGACCGTGCAGCTCTTGGTGCACATGCCGCGGGGGAACGAGCGATCGCACATGAGGCCCGCTACGCACTCCATGTCGTTCGTGCAACCGCCGCCGACATGATGCTGAGTGGGCGGGGGCGGACCGGTGTCGGGAATCTCCGTGCCGCCGGCTCCTCCCATGTCACCCGCCGAACCGCTTGCGCCGCTGCTGCCGCTGCTGCCGCCGAAGCCTGCGGCGCCGCCTTTGCCGCCGCTCGTACCAGCGCTTCCGCCGGTGGCCTTGGTGCCGCCCGAACCGCCGGCGCCAGGGCTGCCGCCGTGCGTACCCGCGGCGTCGACGCCGCTCCCGGCCGTGCCGGTCAAGTCCGGCGAATCATCGAGATCGCCGCATGCGACGATCGCTGCAAGGCAGGCGACCGTCATGCAACGCCCCCATCGGGTTGTCCCCGTGCACCCCCGCGGCCGGTACCGGATGTCGACTCCCCTCGGACCTCTTGAGCGCTGCATGATGTTTTGCTCCTTTCTATGCTTCCAAGCACGCGCGCAACCTCGCCCGCAGGCGGTCGCGGCTTTCAAGAAGGTCCGACCGATGTGGTCAGACCACCTGGCCCATTTACCAAACTCGTGCGAATTTGGGAAGATGCGCCTCGTGCTTCGAACGACCGGGCGCAAGTGCTCCGACGGCTCTCTTTTCGGCCTAAGGCCACGTAACTATTGACGGCCCGAAGGTTCCGCCTACGAATCGAGGGGTGCCGGATAGCATCGAGCGAGCGGTCAGCGGGCGGGCCAAGTGTCGCGGTTGCGGGCGCGTCATCTGCAAAGGCGACCTACGGCTGGGGGAAGCCCTTCCGAATCCCTACGGCGAAGGCGAGGCCGTGTACTGGTTTCATCTGCCGTGCGCCGCGTGCATGCGCCCGGACAAGACGCTCGCGGTGCTGCAAGGCGCGCCCGAACCGATGCCGGATCATGCATGGCTCGAACGCACGGCGCAGGCCGGCATCGTCCATCGACGGTTGGCGAGGCTCGCTCGTGTCGAGCGCGCTCCGTCGGGCAGAGCCCGTTGTCGGCAATGTCATGCGTTCGTCGACCATGGCGTCTGGCGGATCGCCCTGCACATTTTCGAGGAAGGGCGATTCAGTCCCCTTGGATGCATTCACGTCGGCTGTTCCGAAGCATATTTCGGCACCAGCGAGATCCTCGATCGCATCCGGCGCCTCACACCCGATCTCGGCGACGACGATGCAGCGCTCATCGAGCAGCTGCTCAGCGCGCCGCCCGCCGCCTTGCCGTCGGACGGCGGCCTGCGCAAGACCCAAGCCGAGACTCCAATCGACGACGCCGACGCCGCCGACAGCGACGAACCCGACGTTCGCGATCGGCGAACCGCCGGCTAGCTCGCTCGATCGCGGAGCCGGAGAGTGAACCGCCAGGACGCCAGGGACGCCAGGTTTTGATGTAGCTCATTCCTGCAGGTCTGCCGAGAAGCCTTCCGGCCATTCCTTTCACCCCACCGCGACACGTTACGTATCAGTCCGCAACGCCCGCCCAAAATCCCTGGCGACCCTGGCGCCGTGGCGGTTTGATTTTGATCGGGATAACAGCCGTTCGAAGGCGTCAGTCGGCGGTGGGGGTAGCGTCGGGCGCGGCGTCGTCGAGCGGTCCATCGGTGGTCGAAGCATCGGGCGCGCCGCCCTCGTTCACGCCGGCATCCGCCGGAGGAGGGGCCGGCTTGTAGTAGACGGCATCAGCCTCCGTGTACGCCGGAGCGTTCGCCGGCTTGCGATCGGGAAAGAGGTCCCAAATAGCGTACTTGGCCTTGCGATCGACGTCGAAAAGGCCCCACGCATCATCTTCGCTCTTCCACGGTTCGTCGAACGCTTCGAAGTAGAAGGCCCCCTTCGGGCTGAGGCCGTCTTTGGTGCTGCCGTACACCCAGCTCATCAGGCTGTCGTAGTACATTTTCTGATTGACCGGGTGAGCGCGGTACGTGGCGTCGGGATCGTCGAACGCCCGCGTGTTCTTCGTCTTCCAGCCCGCTTCGCCAATCAGTATCGGAAGGTCGAGCTTGTGCTTGTACAACGCGGCGAGCACGCTGCGAATGGCGCCCTCGGTATAGATGAGACCCGCCTTCATCATGGCGCGGGCCCGTTCGGGACCTTCGGGCGTCCCGAGCTGCCTCCACTCCCAGCTCCAGCGCGCATCGATGAACGCATAGACGTGCACATCCAGAAAATCGACGGCCTCGAGCACTTGAAGGACGTCGGCATACGACGTCGTTCCGACCACTCCCAGGCTGAACGGCAAATACATGTCATCGGTCGTGACCGGCTGGGTCACCCGTTCGCGCACCTCTTTGATGTAGTCGGTGAGCTCGGCGGGCGGGACGCGTACCGATGACCAGTCGTCGAGCGTTTCGTTTCCGACGCTGACCGCAACGACGACGTCCCGATAGGTGGAGCTCAGGCTTACGCACTTCTCGATCTGCTCGCGGTTTTCGACGTCGTAGATGGCTTTTTTTCCGGAGATCCACACGCCCAAGAGAACCTTCACGTCCAGTGCGTTCTCTTGGATGACCTTGAGAACCGTCTCGGCGTGCTGACTGCAATCGAACAGGCGAAGAAACGTCCAGCCACCTCGGATGAGAAGCTGCAGATCTTCGTGAACCTGATCTGCGGTGGGATAGCGATGGGTGCCCGGGCTCTGGTTTTCGCGGTAACCGGAATAGGCGATCGCCTTGCGCGCCAAAACGTCATCGGCTATCGCGCGGCGGCCCGCGATACCACCCTCTTGGCCAGCGTCCAGGCTGGGTTCGTCCACCACACGGGAGCTGGAGCAGCCGAAGAGCCAAACGGCGAGAACGGATAGGACGAGCGCAACGCGGCAACGCGCGGACCGCACGCTGCGCGGCCGAGCCGATTCGAAAAACATACGGGCACGATGCAAGCCGACTCGTCGCTGGTCAAGCCGCAATGTCGCTCGTGCGCACTGCTGGTCAACCGTTTGCAACGCGCCGTATGTCCGCATCGCAGGCGGCCGAAGGTCGGCGCGATGGCGGTCGGCGGTGGGGACCGATAGAGTTGCCGCATGGACTTCGAGCCAAGCACCAAGACCAAAGAATTTCTCGAGCGCGTGAAAGCGTTCATGCAACAGGAGATCTTTCCGGTCGAGAAAGAGCACTGGGCTTCCATCCTCGAGCAGCGGCATGGCGGCGATTGGAAGCAGTGGCGCGTACCGCCCCTGGTGGAAGAGCTCAAGGTCAAGGCGCGCGCGCGCGGCCTCTGGAATCTTTTCTTGCCCGACGGCGACCTCGGCGCCGGCCTGTCCACCCTCGAGTACGCCCCCATCGCAGAAGAGACCGGACGAAGCTTGCTCGCGCCGGAAGTATTCAATTGCAGCGCCCCCGATACCGGAAACATGGAGGTGCTTTTTCGCTACGGCACCGAAGAGCAAAAGAAGCGCTGGCTGATGCCGCTCCTGGCGGGCGAGATTCGGTCGGTTTTTTTCATGACCGAGCCCGACGTGGCCTCGTCCGACGCGACGAACATGCAAGCGACCGCGCGCGTCGAAGGCCACCAAGTGGTTCTCGATGGCCGCAAGTGGTGGTCGAGCGGCGTCGGGCATCCCCGCGCCAAAATTGCAATCTTCATGGGGCGCACGGAGGATCCTTCCAAGGACCGCCACCATCAGCACTCGATGGTCCTCGTGCCGCTCGACACACCGGGCATCGAGGTCGAGCGCATGCTTTCGGTGTTCGGCACGTACGACGAACCCCACGGCCACGGCGAGGTGCGTTTTGCGAACGTGCGGGTGCCGCTATCGAATGTCATCGGGGGCGTCGGAATGGCCTTCGAGATCGCGCAAGCGCGGCTCGGACCGGGGCGCATCCATCACGCGATGCGCTGCCTCGGCGCTGCCGAAGCCGCGCTCGAATCGATGATCGATCGTGGTATCAAGCGCAGCGCCTTTGGCAAACCACTCGTGAACCTCGGTGGCAATCGAGAGCGGATTGCCGACGCACGCATCGCGATCGAGCAGGCGCGCCTGCTCACGCTTCATGCCGCGTGGAAGATCGACGCGGTGGGGCCCCTCGCGGCGATGACCGAGATCTCGGCGATCAAGGTCGTCGCTCCCAATGTGTTGCAGGCGGTCGTGGACGCCGCCATCCAGATGCACGGCGGGGCCGGGCTTTCTCAGGACACGTTGCTCCCCGCGTTTTACGCGCAAGCCCGCGCCCTTCGGCTCGCTGACGGCCCCGACGAGGTACACAAAGGGGTGATCGCCCGGATCGAGCTGGCGAAGCGCGGTTTCGCCAAGGCTTGAGCGCGCGCCGATGACTCTGAAGTCGATCAGCGCAGGCGCGCCGGGTCACTCCACCGCAGGCGGGCCGAAGGCCGCGCCGCGTAACTCACTAGCATTACTGCGTCAGATTTTGGCGATGACAGATCACGATCAGCCATTGCGGCGCGTCGGCCACTTAAAATACGGCGAGGCCGTCGGATCTGCGCATCAGCCTGGAATAGCCTCAAGCCTCGCCTCTTCGGCTTCGCCGAAGGCCAGTTCTGCCTGTGCGGTCAGTACTTATGTGGGCCTGTGGCTACTCCGATGAAACGATCTAGCAGCGAGGATCTGACGCAGTCATGCTAGACGCGTCGGGCCCGGTGCGTGGCGGCGAAGAAATCGACGTCGAGGCGGTCGACGCGTGGCTCCGAACGAAGCTCCCCGAGCTCACGGGCAAGCCCGCCGTCACCCAATATCCGGGCGGCGCGTCGAATTGGACGTATCGGCTCAGCTACCCCGACCGCGATCTGGTGCTGCGCCGCCCTCCTTACGGAACGAAGGCCAAATCGGCTCACGACATGAGCCGCGAGTACAACATCCAAAAGGCGCTCAAGCCGGTTTATCCCTACGTGCCGAGCATGATCGGGCTCTGCGAAGACACGTCGGTTCTCGGCGTTCCGTTTTACGTGATGGAGCGGGTGCCCGGCATCATCCTGCGAAAACGGCTGCCCGAGGGGCTCGTCGTCGACGAGAGCACGATGCGCGTCATGTGCCGGAGCGTCATCGACAAGCTCATCGATCTGCACAAGGTCGATTATCGCGCCGCGGGGCTCGCGTCGATCGGCAAAGGACCTGGTTATGCGAAGCGCCAGATCGAGGGGTGGTCGGATCGGTACGAAAAGGCGCGCACCTGGAATGCGCCGAGCTTTCGCTACGTGCGCGACTGGCTGAAGGCCCATACGCCGCCCGATCGCGGTACCTGCGTCATCCACAACGACTACCGCTTCGACAACGTCGTGCTCGATCCCAGCGACATGACCCGGGTCATCGCCATTCTCGACTGGGAAATGGCGACGATCGGCGATCCGCTGATGGATCTCGGAAATTCACTGGCTTATTGGGTCGAACGGGGCGACGACTTCATCGGACGTGCGCTCCGCCGCCAGCCCACGCATCTGCCCGGGATGCTCTCGCGGCGCGAGGTGGTCGAGCATTACTGCGATCGGATGGGCATCGAAGTCGACAACTGGGCCTTCTACGAAGCGTACGGCCTGTTCCGGCTGGCGGTCATCGTGCAGCAGATTTATTTTCGATATTTCCACCGCCAGACGCAGAACCCCGCCTTCAAGAATTTTTGGGCATTCGCCCATTATCTCGAGTGGCGCTGCCGAAAGATCTTGCGGCGAGCCCGGTGATCAGGCCCTTGCTTCGATCTTTTCTTCCGTGAGCACGATCTGGTCGGGCGCGTCGTGGCGGCGAGAGGTTCCGCTGTCGGCAATGGTCACCGGTTCGTCGAGCTCGAGGGGATCGAACAAGCGGCGGTCGTCGTCGGGGAGGTCGGAGATCTTCGCACGAAGTTCCGACTTGCTGACGAAGATCTCCTCGCGGCGATCGTCGGCGAGCAGACGGCGGAGCACCAGCTCGCTCGGCGAAAGGGAGTGGAGGGAGATTTCCCGCACGAAAGGCGTCATCACCTGAACCAATTGTTCGACCATCCCGCGCATGCCCTCGTACTCGGGCACGCTCTGACCGGCGACCTGCGCCGCGGTGAGCGCCCGGCGGTTGGCGACCAGCGATCGCGCGGCGGCCGCCGCCTTGTCGCGGAACCGCAGGAGTTCTGCGATGTCGGCGTCCTCGGGATCGAAAGAATCCGGTCCGAGCTCCTTGCTGATCTTCGTGAGCTGGATCTTCGGTTCTTTCGAACGAATCGCAATGTCGTATCCGGAGCCATGGGGATCGGGGGTCGAGCGAAGCTTGATCATCGATTCCGTTTCGCCGATATCGAGCTCGACCACGAAATAACGCCCCAGCTTGTGCAGCGTCATTTTGCTTTCCTTGCGCAGCCAACCCGACGTTTCCGGAGCGTGGATCTCGAAGCCCTCCATGAAACGGTCGACCCTGGCGTCGGTCACGAAACCCGACTCCGACGGGATGACCAGCTCGACGACGCTATCGATTCCGTAAGGGGTCTCGCTCTCGAGCCAAGCTTGGTAGCGCATCCCCTCCGACAGCCGCACGTGCACCGTGTTCTCGGCTTGCGGGAGATCGTATTGAAGAACGACCTTTTCCAGCGCGTCGAGGCTGCTCTTTCGCTCGTGTTTGATCTTCTGCTCGATGTCGGCGAGCCCCTGCGTCAACGTGACTTCCAGGCCCATGAGCTCTGCGTCGACGACTTGCTGGGCTTTGTCCTGGATGTTTTGGATGCAATGAGCGACGCGTGACTCGGCGGGAGCGCTCTTGTCTTGGAACGCGCCCGACAGCCGCGCGAGCAACTGTTCGAGCCGACGTCGATCGGAATCGCTATTCTGCTCGAGAGCGATCCGGCGCGTGCGTTCCTGACGAACCTGTCCTTCGACGCGAAGCACATGGCTACAGAACCCCACTGCGAGACGCAGAAACTCG
>DASWDH010000245.1:0-2730 GCA_036395495.1 Polyangiaceae bacterium | reverse complement strand
CACCAAGGTGCTCTCCGACCGCATCGTCGTCGAGATCAGCACCAATCCCGGCGAATCCTTTCTCGACCGCATGATCGCGCTCGTCGAGGGCGCCGCGCGGCAAAAGACCCCCAACGAAATCGCGCTTCATATCCTCCTCGTGGGGCTCACGCTGGTGTTTCTCTTCGCATGTGTGACGCTGATACCGATCGCCCACTATTCGGGCGTCGCGCTCACGGCGACGGCCATGGTGGCCTTGCTCGTGTGCCTCATCCCCACGACGATCGGAGGGCTTCTCTCGGCGATCGGGATTGCCGGTATGGATCGCCTGCTACGCAAGAACGTCATCGCGATGAGCGGGCGCGCGGTCGAGGCGGCCGGCGACGTCGACACGTTGCTGCTCGACAAGACCGGCACCATCACGATCGGCAACCGCATGGCGAGCGAATTTTTGCCGCTTTCAGGCGTGAGCGTCGAGGAGCTAGCCGACGCGGCGCAGCTCGCCAGCTTGGCCGACGAGACGCCGGAAGGGCGCTCGATCGTGGTCTTGGCCAAGGACAAATTCAAGATTCGCGAACGTGACGTGACCGGGCTCGGGGCCAAGTTCGTCCCCTTCAGCGCGCAGACACGGATGAGCGGCTGCGATCTCGACGGTCGCGTCGTGCGAAAAGGTGCCGTCGACGCGGTGCAGAAGCACGTGACGTCACTGGGCGGGACAGTCCCCAAAGAGCTCGGCATCATGGCCGACCGCATCGGCGACATGGGCGGCACCCCTCTCGCGGTGTCGGACGGCAAGAAGCCCCTCGGTATCGTGCACCTCAAAGATATCGTCAAAGGGGGAATCAAAGAGCGGTTCGATCGGTTCCGCGCCATGGGCATTCGGACGGTGATGATCACCGGCGACAACCCGCGCACGGCCGCCTCCATCGCCCAGGAGTCGGGAGTCGACGACTTTCTCGCCGAAGCGACGCCGGAAACCAAGATGCGGCTCATCAAGAGTGAGCAGGAAAAAGGCAAGCTCGTGGCCATGACCGGAGACGGCACCAACGACGCTCCCGCGCTCGCCCAGGCCGACGTCGGTGTCGCGATGAACACCGGCACGCAGGCCGCCAAAGAGGCCGGCAACATGGTGGATCTCGATTCGAATCCCACCAAGCTGCTCGAGGTCGTCGAGGTCGGTAAGCAGCTTCTCATGACCCGAGGAACGCTCACGACCTTTTCGATCGCCAACGACGTGGCCAAGTACTTCGCCATCCTGCCGGCGCTCTTCGTCGTGGTGTATCCCGAAATTGCGCCGTTCAACGTAATGAAGCTGGCGTCGCCCTACAGCGCGATCTTGTCGGCGGTCATTTTCAACGCGCTCATCATCATTGCCTTGATACCGCTCGCCCTGCGAGGCGTGCAGTATCGGCCGCTCGGCGCGGCGGCGATTTTCCGCCGCTTCATGTTGATCTACGGCGTGGGCGGCATCATCGCGCCGTTCGTCGGCATCAAGATCATCGACCTCATGCTCGAGGCTGTCGGTCTCGTCTAGGACTACTGGAGCAGATCTTGGCTATGACAGATCACGATCAGCAATTTCCGCGTGGTGGCCACGTAAGTACGGCGAGACCGTCGGAGCTGTGCCTCAGAACGGAATGGCCGCAAGGCTTCTCCTCTTTCGGCTTCGCCGAGAGCCAGTTCCGCCTTGTATGTTCGGTCAGTCGTTTCGTTGGACTACGCTCGCTCCGATGCAACGATCTGGTAGTGAGGATCTGACCCAGTAATGCTAGGTGCTCCCATGGCGAATGTTATTGTCGTCGCTCTCCGCGCTACCCTGTTCACGCTCGTCCTGACCGGCTTGGTTTATCCGCTGGCGATGACCGGTCTTTGCCAGGCGCTCTTTCACGCCCGGGCGAACGGAAGTCTCGTCGAGCACGGCGGCAAGGTCGTAGGCTCCGAGCTCATCGGCCAGAGCTTTTCGAATCCGGCCTATTTTCAAAGCCGTCCCTCGGCGGCCGGCCAAAACGGGTACGACGCGGCATCGTCATCGGGCTCGAACTTGGGTACGACCTCCCAGAAGCTCAAGGATCGAGTTACCCGAGATCTCGAGCGCCTGCAGAAGGACAACCCGAGCGCACCCGGCGCGGTGCCCGATGAGCTCGTGACCGCATCGGCCAGCGGGCTCGACCCACACCTGTCTCCCGCGGCCGCCCGCTGGCAGGTGCCCCGTATTGCCAAGGCGCGGGGCGTTGCCCCCGAGCGCGTCCGCGCGACGCTCGACACGCACGTCGAGGAGCGCGATCTCGGCTTCCTCGGCGAGCCACGCATCAACGTGCTCGCAGTGAACCTCGCGCTCGATAAACAATTCGGGCAACCGCCGGAATCGCCAGCCGCCGCGCCCGCTGTCTCGGCAGCCCGTCCCAGCGGATCGCCACCGGTTGCCGGGACTCTGCCGTCACCTCCGAAATAGCTGGAACCCAGAGATGGCATCATTCACAAAGCAATGACGACGGCGCGACCGCGACCCGAGGACTTTCTCGAGCTCGTCGAACGGGCGAAGCGGGGTCGTCTCAAGCTATATCTCGGGTTCGCGGCCGGCGTGGGCAAGACGTACCGCATGCTCGAAGAGGCGCACGCCCTAAAGAAGCGCGGCGTCGACGTCGTCGTGGGCTACGTCGAAACGCACGGGCGCAAGGAGACGGCGGATCTCGTGGAGGGCCTCGAGGCCGTGCCGAGACACCAGATGGCCTACCGCGGCGTCACCGTCGA
>DASWDH010000244.1:0-3016 GCA_036395495.1 Polyangiaceae bacterium | reverse complement strand
CCCGCCATGCCGTTCACCCCGACGAAACAAGCCCGAACTCACACTTCCGCGCGCCAGCGCGGTAAACTCGGGCTAGAACCATCAACGGCTTCTCGGCGTGCTCGCCCAATGCATCGTCGAGGAACGCCACGGTGGGCCGGTCCCCCCACTGAAGGTCTTCGAGGACGATCAAGACCGGGTGCGCGGCGCACTCCGCCGCGATGAAACGTCGCCACGCGCGATCGATTCGCTCGGCCATGACATGCGGATCCTGACGCGCGGCGCGCAAAATCGGGCTCGCCCCCTCCTGAATCGGCGCGCCGATGAGCTCGCACAGAAATTCGATGATTGGGGGGACCTCCGGCCCGCTCACCATGGCGGCGATGCGCGCTCTCACCTTGAGCTGTTTGATTTCGAGCGGCTCTCCTTCGCTCGTGCCGATCGCGGCGCGAACCACGTCGGCCAATAGAGCTAGAGGAGATCCTCGGCGCGAGCGGTCGGCTTGCGCCATCCAAACCTCGGGCCCGGCGCGCGCGCGCAGCCGCTTGAACAGCTCTTGCGCGAGACGACTCTTGCCAACGCCGGGAGGCGCGATGACGGCGACAGCGCGCGCGACACCTTCGCTCGCCGATTCGTCGTATACGGAGATGAGCCTCGCCAGCTCACCCTCGCGGCCCACGCAGGGCGATGGACGCCCGAGCAACGTGCGGTCGGCCAAGCTCGGAGGGCGCTCGGCGGTCAACGCTCGACCGGCGTCGCCGACCTCCACCTCGAAACGCTCTTCGAGTAGCGACGCCGTGAGCTCGTCGATTTCGATCGACGCTTGCGCCGGGCGCGACCGGTCTCGCAGCATGGCGGCGGCCCGGTCGATCACTTCGCCCATGGGCCAGCGGCCGAGTTGTCCGCGACCGGTGGCAACCACGATGGGCGACTCGAGAAGAAACCGTCGCATCTCCAAGGCGCACCGCGCGGCGTGTGTGGCCAGGTCGCGCGCGGTACCTCGATCGGTGATCGAGATGAGAAAGACGTCGTCCAGCAGGCGCTCGCATTGTCCCTCGTGGGCCGTGGCGATGGCGCGGATGCCGTGGAGGGTTTCCGATGTCGAGGGATCGGGTGTGGCCGCATTGAGCGTCGGCGCGAGCTCTCGGTCCGCGGACACCTCGGAAGGGGAAGGTACCGGGCGGGCAGCAGGTGCGCATGCTCGGGCCATGACGATGCTGAGCAAGCGCAGCTCGCCGGTGGGAAGCGTCGGAGCCGGGACGCTGCTCCGCAACTCTCCATCGTCGATGGTTCCGAGCGCGCTGAGCGCCGCGGCGACTTCGGCGGCGTTGGCCGGGCGATGGTCAGGGTTTTTCGCGAGCATCCTCGCCACGAGATCGTCGAGGGCAGCGGGCACGGAAGGGCGTAGGTCGCGGACGCGTGGTGGTTCTTCCAGCAACACTTTGCCGAGCACCGCGACCGGACTCTCGCCGTGGAACGGAGGTCGGCCGGTGAGGCATTCGAAGAGAACGCAGCCGAGCGCGAAAAGATCTGCGCGCCCATCGATGCTCCGCGAGCCGCGGGCCTGCTCGGGGGCCATGTACGCCGGAGTACCGACGCTCGCCCCGGTGGTGGTCAACTGGGCGGCCCCGGCGAGGCGCGCCACGCCGAAATCGAGCAGGCGAACGGCATGAATGGAATGGTTGCAGAGAAAGATATTGCTCGGCTTCACATCGCGATGAACGACGCCGGCGGCATGCGCGGCGGCAAGCCCTTCCGCCGTGCGGGCGGCCACGATGACGCTCTCCGATGGCGAAAGGGAAGCGCGCGTCAATCGTTCGGCGAGATCCTCTCCCCGGAGCCACTCCATCGCGAGAAACAGCGCGCCATCAGCGGACATGCCATGCGCGACGTACCGGACGAGCGCCGGATGGTTCAGTAGCGCGAGCGTATCCGCCTCGCGCAAAAACCGGTCCATGTTCGACGCTCCGACCGCATGCATCGTCTTGAGCGCAACGAGCTGTCCGGTGATCCGATCCAACGCGCGATGGACGACCCCCATCCCGCCGGAGGCGCCCGTGCCGACGATCTCGAATCGCCCCCCGACGACGTCTCCCTGCTGCATGAATCCGAGCCCCTACCATAGCGCGGCGCGTCGTCGACGGCTGGATCTTAATGAGTGGCTCGGTCACTTCTTCGGTGGAAGCCTAGGCGATAACGCCAATTCCTATCGTGATAGCAACGAGTTTCAGCGTCGCAACCAAGCGACGGCCTCGTCGCGGGAGGTGAACGTGCGGACCGGCCGCTCGAGGCCGCTCTGCCGCTGCATTCGGTTTGCCTGTAGCGTCGCGACCGCGCTCGACACCACGCGAGCCGACCGAATCATGCCGCGCTGTTGTGCGTACACGTTGAGCGCGGCGATCTGCTCATAGAGACCATCGGGCATGAGGTTGAGCTGGCGCTGGTCGACGAGACACAACCACGGCGCCCGTCGTCGCGAGATGATCTTCTTCACCCGGTTGACATAATCGTCGACGTCGCCCCGCGTCGGCTTCTCCGGATAGATGATTTCGATGATGGACTCGGCATCGTGAACGATGATCTCGAACGGCACAACCAGAGGGCCCCCTCTTCTGACTACTCTAGAGCTTCCTGTCGAATGCGGTCAAGACAGAGGTGCTACCCTGGCCTCACCATGACCTCCCCCCACCCGTTTCCTCTGGACGGCGGCTGCACCTGCCGGTCGGTTCGATTTCGCATGACCACCAAGCCCCTCATCGTGCACTGCTGTCATTGCCGCTGGTGTCAGCGCGAAACCGGCGCATCGTTCGCGCTCAACGCCATGATCGAGTCGGATCGCGTCCAGCTTTTGCAGGGCCAGCTCGATGTCGTCAACACGCCATCGAACAGCGGCAAGGGACAGAAGATCGTGCGTTGCGCACAGTGTCGGATCGCCGTGTGGAGCCACTACGCTGGGGCGGGCGACGCGGTGTCGTTCGTCCGCGTCGGCACCTTGGACGAACCGGACCATCTGCCCCCCGACATTCACATCTTCACC
>DASWDH010000243.1:0-3628 GCA_036395495.1 Polyangiaceae bacterium | reverse complement strand
GGGTTGTCGATCTGGAAAGGATCGCCGGTCAGTATGATTTTGGTGCCCTCGCCGCAGCGGGTGATGATCGTCTTCACCTCGTGGGGCGACAGGTTTTGTGCCTCGTCGACGATGAGGTACTGGTGGGGCAAGCTCCGCCCGCGTATGTAGGTGAGCGGCTCGACCTGGATCTGGCCCGTCTCGAGAAGCTCGGCAAAGCCGCGCGGCTCGCGACCCTTTCCGCTGCCTGTTGCGAAAAGAAACTCCAGGTTGTCGAAGATAGGCTGCATCCAGGGGTTCAGCTTTTCGTCGATGTCGCCCGGTAGGTAGCCGATGTCGCGTCCGAGCGGCATGACCGGGCGGCTGACGAGGAGGCGAGAGTAGGCCTGATCTTCGACCGTGCGTTTGAGCCCTCCGGCCAACGCCAGGAGAGTCTTGCCCGTGCCTGCCTTGCCGACCAGCGTGACCAGGCGAATCGAATCCTCGAGCAGAAGATCGAGCGCGTACGTCTGCTCTTTGTTGCGCGGGCGAATTCCCATGACGCCTTCCCGTGAAACCCGCAGCGGGATGATCCGCTCCTTCTGCGCGTCGTACCGCCCGAGAGCGCTGTGGCTCGGCGAAAGTCGATCGCGCAAGAGCACACATACGTTGGGATAGAGCTGGTGCTCGTCGGGGACCGTGGCGAATCCAGCCTGGAAAAACCCGTCGACGACCGCGCCGTCGACGTCGATCTCGGCGACGCCGTTGTCGAGCTGATCGACCTCGACGCGTAGATTCTCGTACGTTTCGGCTGCGAGTCCGAGGGCGTCCGCGCGGATGCGCAGATTCGAGTCCATGGTGACGAAAATCGTCGGCGTTCCGTTGGAATCGCGCACGTCGATCGCGGTCTGCAAGATCGCCTGATCCTGGGCGGAATGGTCGAGCGCGGTCGCCAGCACGGGGCGTTGGGCGGGGATCGCAATCTTGAGGTTGCCGCCGGTATCGAGCACCACCCCTTGCGCCAATGAGCCACGTCCGCGAAGACCATCCAAAAGGCGGGCGATCGCCCGGGCATTGCGTCCCCTCTCGGTACTTTCACGCTTGAATTGGTCGACCTCTTCGATGACGTAGATGGGAATGATGAGATCGTTGTCCTCGAACTTGAAAATCGCCTGGGGATCGTAGAGCAGGACGTTGGTATCGAGGACGTAGTTTTTCTTCATTGGATCCGTAGTGAGGCGTTATCGGGGTTTCGGTTGGTATCCAGTACCAGGCGAAGGGCCCCGGTTCCACTGCGAACCGTAGCGCGTCGGCCCGGTGTAGACTGCCGTCCATGTGGCCGACCAGCAGCCCTTCCTCGGTATTCCGCACGCGACGAGCTCGCCTTGCGCGCTCACTGCGCTCCGCGGTTGCCTTGTTGCCGGCCGGGCGACCGAGGGCGAAGAACTTTCCGGCCAACATCTACCCCTTTCGCGCGGAGAGCCACTTCCTCTACCTTGTGGGGCGCTCGATCGCCGAGGCCGCGCTGCTTTTCGCCGAACCCGAACCCACGCTCTACGTGCCGCCTCCCGATGCTTCCGATGCACTTTGGCATGGTCCGACGCCCAGCCTCGATCAACTCGCGCGCACGCTCGCCTTGCCGGTGCGGCCGCTCTCCGAGCTACGCGAGCGGGTGCTCGCGATCGACGCGGAGATCGCCACCGTCTCGCCGAACGACGACGCAACGGCAGCGTGGCTTTCCGATCTGATCGGAAGGCCCATCCACGCGAGAAGAGGCGCCGATGTCGTCGATGGAACCGCCGACGCGGAGCTCGCTGAGGCGCTGATCGATTTGCGCCTACTGCACGATCAGGCCGCCGTCGGTCAACTGCGACAGGCAGCCGCTGCGACCGCTCTCGCGCACCGCGCGGGCATGCGCATGACCCGGCCCGGCATCCGCGAGGGGCAGGTGGTCGGGGCGATGCTCGCCGCCATTCGTTCGGCCGGAATGAGTGTCTCCTATGAGCCGATCGTCACCGTCCACGGCGAGATCTTGCACAACGAGACGCACTCCAACGTTCTCGGTCTTTCCGATCTCGTGCTCGCCGACGTGGGCGCCGAGACGCCGGAAGGATGGGCGGGAGACGTGACCCGCGTTTGGCCGGCCAACGGGCGTTTCTCGAGCACGCAGCGCGATATCTACGACATCGTGCTGGACGCCCAGCGCACCGCCATCGGCCTCGTGCGTCCGAAGACGCGTTACCGCGACATTCACGAGGCCGCCGCTCGCGCGCTGCTCTATGGCCTTCTCGATCTCGGAATCTTTCGCGGCGACCTCGATGACCTGATGGAACGTGGCGCGTACACGCTCTTCTTTCCTCACGGGGTCGGCCACCTCTTGGGAGTCGACGTCCACGACATGGAAGATCTCGGTGACCGCGCCGGCTATGCGCGCGGTCGTACGAGACCGACGCGCTTCGGCGATTGCTACTTGCGGCTGGACCGCGACCTCGCGGCGGGCATGGCCGTCACCATCGAGCCCGGCTTCTACCAGGTGCCGGCGATCTTGAACGATCCCAAGCTCGCTGGCCCCTTCGCAGGCGATCTGGATCGCGAAGAGCTCGCGCGCTTCGGCGATGTGCGCGGCATCCGCATCGAAGACGACGTCCTGGTGACCACCGCCGAGCCCGACGTTCTCACCGAGTCGATCCCCAAAGAGCGCCACGAGATCGAAGACATCATGGGAATCTAAGACGAGACCCACGCATCGACGAGTGTCAGGGCAAAGAACGCGCAGCTCACGTAGCCGTTGATGTCGAAAAAGGCGCGGTCGATCTTGGCCAGGTTGCCGCGGCCGACCAGGGCGTGCTCGTAGACGAGCAGCACGGCGATGATCGCAACGCCGACGAAGAAAGCCGTTCCGCGCGCGAGCCACACGCCCGATAGGACGAGGGCGACAACGGTCAGCACGTGCAGCGCGGCGGAGATGACGACCGCGCCGTGCGTTCCGAAACGCGCCGGGATTGAATGCAGGCCGTGCTCGCGATCGAAGCCCTCGTCTTGCAAACTGTAGAGCACGTCGAAGCCGCTCACCCAGGTGAGCACGGCCACCATCAGCGCCACGATGGCCGGCTCGGGAGCTGCACCCATGGCGATCCACGCCCCACCCGGCGCGAGCGCCAACGCCAAACCCAACAACAGGTGAGAGCCCCAGGTAAAACGCTTAGTCCAGGAGTAGCCGAGAAGAACGCCGAGCACGGGCAGGGAGAGCAGGAGCGGCCACCGTCCGAGGGATGCGGCGGCGAGGACGAACACGGCGCTCGACGCCACGGTGAGGGCGAGCGCCGCTTCGGGGGAGACGATGCCGCTCGGCACTTCGCGGTCGCGCGTGCGCGGGTTCTCGGCGTCGATGTCGCGGTCGAGGTAGCGGTTGTAGGCCATCGCGGCGGTGCGCGCGGCGACCATCGCCACCAGCATGGCGAAGGCCCGGCCGACCGTCAGCGACGCGTGGGGACGCGCCCGGGCCAGCACCACGGCGGACGCCGCAAACGGCAACGCGAAGATCGTGTGCGAGAGCTTGACCAGCGAAGAAAACGCGCGCACCCGCACTAGCATGACTGCGTCAGATCTTGGCGATGACAGATCGGTGGAACTGGATTTCGGCAAAGCCGAAGAGGCGAGGCCTCGCGGC
>DASWDH010000242.1:0-5830 GCA_036395495.1 Polyangiaceae bacterium | reverse complement strand
CTCGCCACTCGCGCGTTTCACGCACTCTACGCGAAGAGCATCATCCCCTTGGTCGGGCGCGCAGTGGCCGGCGAGGAGCAAGCGTATCGTTACCTCGCCGAGTCCATGCAAGGATTCGCCGCTCGCCCCGTTTTCGAAAATTGGGTGCGCAAGGCCGGTTTTCGGAACGTGCGGGGGCGCGATCTGCTCCTGGGGATCGCTTCGATCGTGCGGGGGGAGGTGGACCGATGACGCTGAAGAAAGTCGTGATCGGCGTGACCGGTGCTTCCGGCGCGCCCTACGCCCGCCGCTTGTTGAAAGTGCTGGCCGACCGAGCGCGGGAAAGCGGCGACGTGGAGCTCGGATGTGTGCTGAGCCCCACCGCACGCTCGGTATGGACGCTCGAGTGCGGTGGCGCCCCCGAGGATGTCGACGTGCCGATCTATGCCAATGACAGCTATGTCGCCCCGTTCGCCAGCGGCAGCGCCGGTTGGCAGGCAATGGTGATCATCCCCTGCTCGATGGGCACCTGCGGTCGCATCGCGCACGGCATCAGCGACTCGCTTTTGACCCGCGCAGCCGACGTCATGCTGAAGGAGCGGCGCACGCTGATCCTCGTGCCGCGCGAGATGCCGATGTCGGTCATCCATCTCGAAAACCTGGTGACGCTCGCGCGTGCCGGCGCGCTCGTCCTGCCGGCGTCTCCCTCGTTTTACGGAAAGCCGCGCACGCTCGAAGACGCCATCGACACGGTGGTCGGACGCGTGCTCGACCACCTCGGCATTCCGCACGCGCTCTCGTATCGCTGGGGATCGCGAGGCGGCGACACGGGGCGATCATGACGTCGAAGCTCGTCGAGCGGCTGTTCGAACATGAGGGGCTCGCCCCGCTGCTCGCGTTGCGCAAGGAGGGTGGCGTGCCGGCGGGTGCCGAAGCCGCCGACCTTCTGAGCCGCGCGGCACTCCTGGCGTTGGGAGCGGCGGCGGACGTCGCCCGGCGCCAGGAATGCGGCGACG
Organism: Polyangiaceae bacterium; assembly: GCA_036395495.1. Taxonomy (GTDB): domain Bacteria; phylum Myxococcota_A; class Polyangia; order Polyangiales; family Polyangiaceae; genus DASWDH01. The sequence goes on along the minus strand of DASWDH010000242.1, from coordinate 4,835 downwards.
AGGTTCGCATCTATGTGCCCGCGCCTCCCCCACCCGGTCCGGGCTTGCTCGTTTTGGGAGCCTCACCACCCGCGGGCGGCACGGCTTTTTTGCGCGAGCTCGCCACCCTTCGCTTGACCGGCCCCATCGGCGCGCGAATCGTCGTCGACTTCGGCGCCGTAGGCCTCGAGATCGCCCAAGTGGCCCTGTCTTTCGGGGCAACTGATTGGGCCGGCCCCATCGCGCGACGCGGCGGCCTTCCGTTGATCGACGCCGACGATCAGCGAAAGCTGGTCAAGCGACGCGAGATAGCAGGTTTCGTCGAGCGTGCCGGGTTTCGCCCGCTCTTCGTCTCGACCGATGCCCCCCCGCCGGTGAGGTCCCATGTCGAATCTTGAATCCATTGCCAGCAAGATCGCCCGAGGTGAGCGTCTCTCGTTCGACGACGGCGTGGCGCTCTTTCGCGAGCCCGACTGGATCGCCGTCGGCGGGCTTGCCCACGCCGAGCGAACCAAGAGGCACCAGGACCACGCCTATTTCAACCGCAACATGCGGCTCGAAGTGACCAACGTCTGCGTCGCGTCCTGTCTCTTCTGCTCTTTCGCCAAGCTGAAGGAAGGCGACCCCGGCGCGCACACCATGCAGCTCGAAGAAGCTTGGCGCGAGCTCGAGCTGCGCATGGACGATCCTCCATCCGAAATCCACATCGTGAACGGGCTTCATCCGGACTTGCCGTTCTCCTATTACGAGGACCTTTTGCGCGGCTTCAAACGCGTCAAGGCGGACATCGTCCTCAAGTGCTTTACGGCGGTGGAGATCCACTTTTTCGCGGAGCTCTACCGGATGTCGTACGAAGAGGTGCTGACCAAGCTGCGGGGCGCGGGGCTCGATTCGCTGCCCGGCGGTGGAGCCGAGATTTTTCACCCCGACGTGCGCACCCGCATCGCGCACGACAAAGCCACGGCGGAGCAATACCTCGAGGTACACGACGTGGCGCACCGCCTCGGAATGAAGACCAACTCCACGATGCTTTACGGGCACATAGAGACGTTCGAGCATCGCGTCGACCACCTGCTTCGCCTCCGCGAGCAGCAGGACAAGAGCGGCGGATTTCAGGCTTTCATCCCCCTCGCCTTCCATCCCGATGGCAACGGGATGCGAAACCTGCCGGGGCCCACGGGCGTCGACGATCTGCGCACGATCGCCGTGAGCCGTCTCCTGCTCGACAACGTCGACCACATCAAGGCGTACTGGGTGAGCTCGACGCCGAAGGTGGCGCAAATTGCTCTTCGCTTCGGTGCCGACGACGTCGACGGCACCATCGTGCACGAGACGATTTATCACGCGGCGGGATCGCAGAGTCCGCAAGGACTCACGCGCGAAATGTTGATTCGGCTCATCCGAGAAGCTGGGTTCATGCCGGTCGAGCGCGACACCTACTACCGAGTGATCGAGGAGCTCCCCCGCGCCGCCGTTCCCGAGGGGGCTCTCAAAGTGCGCGATCGAAAAGCCAACAAGCACCTCGAGGTGATCTCGTGAAAGGCAAGAATCAATACGCGCCGCGCGCGAAAGGGGCGCCAGAACGTCGACACCTGCTGGCCGGTGTTTCGTACTTGAACTCGCGGCCCATTCTCGACCCGCTGGACCGCGAACCCTACCGCGCCCGGTTCGCCGTCGAACGCGTCGTCCCGGCCGAAGTGGCGCGTCGCGTGGCCGAGGACGAGGCGGCCTTGGGCCTGTTGCCGGTCGCGGCAGCGGCGACGCTCGGCGACATTTCGTTCGTTCGAGGCATCGGCATCGTCGCCAGGGGTCCCGTTCGATCCGTACTGCTCGTCTCGCGGACGCCGCTCGAAAACATCGAAGCCGTCCAGCTCGATCTCGCGTCACGGACGAGCGTGATCCTGGTGCGCCTGCTCTTGGCCCGCCTGCGCAAGAGCGAGCCGCGCTACCTCGGCCGAGCGTATACGCCGGAGCCGATGGTCGACGACAAGACGGCGGCACTCGTGATCGGCGATGCGGCGCTCGCGCTCGAGGGGCGTTTTGCGCATGTTCTCGACCTCGGCCAAGCGTGGATGGAATGGACGGGGCTCCCGTTCGTCTTCGCCGCATGGGGAGGGCGATCCGAAAACGCGCTGCTCCCCAGCGACCACGATGCTCTGCGGGAAGCCTTACGTATCGGGCTCTCCGAGCGCGCGGCGATCGCGCGTGATCACGCCGAGAAAACCGGCATCGATGCGGTCACCGCGCACGCCTATCTCACCGAAGCCATCCACTACGACTTCGCCGACGAAGAGCGGCGCGGTCTCGAGCTCTTCTTGGACAAGGCTGCCTACGCCGGCCTTCTGCCCAAGGCCGAGGTTCGCTTCGCCGACGACCGCTCACGCACGCAGGTGTCCACCCTCGACACCTTGCTCCAGCGCGCGGCGGACGGCGACCGACTTTCCGGCGACGATGCGATGCGCATCGCCGGCGAGGCTTCGCTGTTCGACCTCGGTGCCGCTGCCGACGCGGTACGCCGGACGAAGCACCCTCACGACGTGGTCACCTACATCGTCGATCGCAACGTCAATTACACCAACGTCTGTACGACGAGTTGCCGGTTTTGCGCGTTCTATCGGCCGGTGGGTCACCCCGAAGGGTACGTGCTCAGCCGCGAGGAGCTCGGAAAAAAACTGCAGGAGGTCGTCGACGCCGGCGGCGTGCAGATCCTTCTGCAGGGGGGGCTCAATCCGGATCTGCCGATCACCTGGTACGAAGACTTGTTTCGCTGGATGAAAGCGGAATACAAGCTCGGCTTGCACGCCCTGTCGCCGGAAGAGATCTGGCACATCTCACGCCTCGAGAATCTTCCGATCGAGATCGTTCTCGAGCGGCTGCACCGCGCGGGGCTCGACTCGGTCCCCGGAGGAGGCGCCGAGATCCTCGTCGACCGGGTGCGCCGCAAAATCGCCAAGGCCAAATGCACGAGCGAGATGTGGCTTCAGGTGATGCGGGTCGCCCATCAGATGGGCCTTCGCTCGAGCGCCACCATGATGTACGGCACGACCGACACGATGCGCGACCGGGTCCTGCACCTTCTCAAGCTACGCGACCTTCAGGACGAAACTCGGGGGTTCACCGCTTTTTTCTGTTGGGACTTCCAGCACGAGCAAGGCACGCGCATCCAGGCCGGTGAAACGGGAACCAACCTCTACTTGAGAGTGCAGGCGCTCTCGCGCATCGTGCTCGACAACTTCGGCCACGTGGGCGCGTCCTGGGTGACGCAAGGGCCGGACATCGGCGAGATTGCCCTGCGCTTCGGGGCCGATGATTTCGGATCGGTCATGTTCGAAGAAAACGTGGTCTCCAGCGCGGGCACGACCTATTGCATCGACGCCGGCGCGATCGAACGCCGCATCCGCGCCGCAGGGTTTCGCTCCGTGCGCCGCAACGTTCGTTACGAGTGGCTCACCGATCCGGCATGACCGCTCGGATCGTACGCGCCGACGCGATCGTGCCCGGCGACGAGCGGCCGATCAGGGATGGTGCGCTCGTCATCGACGAGAGAGGGACGATCGTCGAGGTGGGAGCCGCGGGTGAGGTTTTGTCGGGTCACCGGGGCGCGGCCGTGGACGAGGTGAAAGGCGTTCTTCTTCCCGGGCTCGTCAACGCCCACGTCCACGTCGAGCTGTCCGCGTTGCGCGGCAAGGTCTCCGGTGGGCACGGATTCGTACCTTGGGTCGAGCAGATGCTTGGCCTTCGGGCTTCGGAGCATCCCGAAGAGGAATCGGCGAGCATCGAGCGCGCCACGGAGGAGCTCGATCGATTCGGCACGACCGCGGTGGGCGAAGTGACCAATACGCTTTCGGCCGTGCACTCGCTGGCTCGGCACGGAATCGGCGGCATGATTTTTCACGAGCTCTTCGGCTTGCAAAGCGACCGCGCCCTGGCGCGCCTCTCGGCGATGCAAGCCGATACCGCCGCCCGCGAGCAAACGTGGCCGAGTGCCGACCTCGCCTACTCCGAGTCGCCCCACACCGTGTACACGACGCATCCCGACGCCATTCGCGCGCTGCTTTCGGCCGTGCGGGCCCGGGGAACCCGCACGACGGTGCACCTTGCCGAGCATCCCGCCGAGCGCACGTTCCTGTTGCATGGCACGGGAGCGTTCCTGAGCTTCGCCGCGCGCCTCGGTTTGCCCATCGAACGCTTCCCCATTCCTCGCAAGGGACCGGTCGAGGTGGCCCAAGATCTGGGCTTGCTCGCGCCCGACGTCCTCTTGGTCCATCTCACCGACGTGCGCGCGGCAGAGCTCGAGCTCGTGGTCGACTCCGGCGCGTCGGTGGTTCTCTGTCCGAGGTCGAACCTCTTCATCGAGGTGAAGCTCCCTCCGCTCGTGGAGATGCTGAGCGCGGGCCTGATTCCCGCCCTCGGAACGGATTCGCTGGCGTCGAACCTTTCGCTCGACGTGCTGGCCGAGGCCCGAGCACTCGCCGACCGCTTCCCTTCTGTTTCCAAACAACGACTGATCGAGATGGCGACCACCGCCGGCGCTCGCGCACTCGGGCGTCCGGACCTCGGCCGACTCGCCAAGGGATGTCGACCCGGCGTTCTCGCGGTCGTGGGAACGCTCGGCGCGAGCGAAGACCCCTGCGCCTGGGTCTTGCGCCAGCCCGCCTCGGCGCGAAAATGGATCGCTCGCCGAGGTCGAGATCACCAACCGAAAGGAGCGTCGGCATGACGACACGAACCCTGGCACTACTGTGTCGGATCCTCGCTACCAGATCGTCGCGATCGGCAATTGCCGCGGGTCGGCCACACAAACTACGGCGAGGCCGTCGGAGCTGCGCCTCGATGCGAAATAGCCGCGAGGCCTC
>DASWDH010000241.1:0-5154 GCA_036395495.1 Polyangiaceae bacterium | reverse complement strand
ATCAGCGCCGCAAAGGCCTCTTGTGGTTTTCCCTTTACGACGTCTCATTTCGAGGCGCATGGAAGTACCGGCACATGGCCGAAGCTCCGCGCGACCTGCGGCTCGCATTCGCGCTGCCCGACAAATCCGGCATCTACGACGACTTCCGCTTCGTCGTCGACGGTGTGGATCTCGCGCCTTTACTTCGCCCGAAAGACGGGCTCGTCGCCACCACCGTCGCGGTGAAGCCGGGTCAGACGCTCGCTCTCGAAGTCACCTACCGCTCGCGCGGCATGCAAGAGTGGAAGTACCTCCCGACCACGGAGGTGGGCCAAATCGAAGACTTCAGCCTCGAGATGCGGACGGACTTCTCCGAAATCGATTTTCCGAGACTCACGATGTCGCCTTCGAACAAGACGTCGAACGGCAAAGGCCACGAGCTCGAATGGAAGTTCTCGCGCCTGGTCGCGGGGTACGGCATCGGCATGGTGATGCCATCGCACATCCAGCCCGGCGATCTCGCGGCGCACATGAGCTTCACCGCGCCCATCTCGCTCGGGTTGTTTCTCGTGTTCATCTACGTCATCACGCTGCTGCGGAAAATCGATCTGCATCCGATGAACTTTCTGTTGGTTGCTGCGGGGTTCTTCTCATTCAATCTTCTCTTCAGCTACACCGCGGATCGGCTACCGGTCGAAGCCGCCTTTCTGCTGTCGAGCGCCGTCAGCGTGGGGCTCGTGGCGAGCTACCTGCGCCTGGTGGTCGGGCCGCGTTTCGCGCTCGTGGAGGCGGGAATGGCGCAGTTGGTATACCAGGTGGGATTTTCGGTCGCGCACTTCTACGACGGCTATACCGGTCTCAGCATTACGGTCCTCGTGATCTTGACGCTGTTTCTGCTGATGCAGCTCACCGGCCGGCTTTCGTGGAGCTCGGTCTTCGCGAGGCGCGATGCCCAGTTCGCTCAGTAGCTTTCAGGCGAAATATGAGGCGACGCAAATCGATCTTGCTGACATACGTTTGACCGACCGCGATCAACCCATGGACTCAGGCCAAATAAAGACCCTTTTGGAGTAACCTTACCGCCCTCGAACCCACTCCCCCTCGAGCGGGAGCCCGGCATCTTCCCAATCGACCAACCCTCCCGCGTACCGGCGCACGTTGGCGTAGCCGTGGTCGACGAGGCGGTGGTACACGGCCAAACTCGCGAGGCATTCGGGGTTCGAGCAGTAGACGACGATTTCGTCGTCTTTCTTGAGAGCGGCCAGCATCTCGTCGGGCGTGTTGAAGTGGATGGATCCAGGAATGCGCTTCGCGAGGAATGCCCACTCGTTAAGACTCATCACCAGCTTGAAGCGGTCGCCGCGATCGAGTTTCTGGCGGAGCTCGTCGCGCTCGATGGTGCGAACGGGCCTATCCGACCAAACGGGGCCCGCATTCGGATTCGGCATGGGATCACGTTACCATCGCGGGACCGAACGCAGTAAGTATGCATTCTTCAGCACCGGACAATTCCAAAGAGGTCTCGCCCAGGCGGGAGCGTCGAGCGACGAGCTCACCCAACTTCGCCGCAGCTGGCTAGGAGCCGTGAGCATGCATTCGGGCAAGCCGTGATAGGCCTCAGTTCGGCTGTCGCTTCAGATCGGCGCGTGCGACCAGGTGGTCGAAGCGACGGTGCGCCGCCAGGTCGTTGGGGGTCTTGACGCAGCAGTGCTCAACGCAGGTCTCGCAAATTTCGCATATACCTGCACCATCACAAGTGGAGCAGGGCCATTTGCCACGTTTGACCATCAGGACAACGTAGCGCATCCGGAGCTTGGCGCCCCGATCGGTGGTCGGGGCAGGTCGAACCCTCTTCGTGGGGCCGCTCAGGCCGGCCGGGTGCTCGGGGGGCCTACCTTTCGAGAGGCTGGCGGGGTAGACTGAACCAATGATGGTAACTCTCTATCGCCTCCCAGACGGCCGTTTCAGTTTCGTACCGGTTGAGGGCGTCGAAGAGGTCGCTGCGGAGCTCGCAGACGGCTACCGTCTCGATGGCAGCTCGTACAGCGGCCAGACGATGGTCTTCGGCAAACCGGGCAAGCACGGGATGACTGCCGACGAAGCCGTTGCAAAAGGGGCGATTCGTCTCGTCGAGACCAAGTAGAAGCGAAGCGACGATCGGATGTCCGAAGCGCCGACCACGCTCCACCAACGAACGTGCCCGCTCTGCGAGGCAACCTGCGGCCTCGAGCTCGAAATGCGCGGAGAGGAAGTGCTGCACGTCCGCGGCGACGAGCAGGACAGTTTCAGCCGCGGCTTCATCTGCCCGAAGGGCCCTGCGCTCAAACAGCTTCACGAGGATGCGGATCGGTTGCGCGCGCCGCTCGTGCGACGCGGGGAAGACCCGAGCACGGCGGAGTGGCAGACGGTAACTTGGGACGAAGCCTTCGCGGAGGTCGAGCGCCGGCTGATGCCGATCATCGAGCAATACGGGCGCGATGCCGTGGCGCTCTATTTCGGTAACCCGAACGTCCACAATCTTGCGGGCACGATCTACCTGCGCCCCCTCGCCAAGGCGGTGGGAACGCGCAACATCTTCAGCGCCAGCACGGTCGATCAAATGCCGAAGCACGTCTCGTGCGGGCTCATGTTCGGCAATCCGGACGCGATACCCGTGCCCGACCTCGACCGCAGCGATTTCGTCTTGATGCTCGGCGCCAATCCCTGGGAATCGAACGGGAGTCTTTGTACGGCGCCCGATTTTCCCGGTCGATTGAAGACCCTACGAGCGCGAGGGGGGCGTTTCGTCGTCGTCGACCCGCGCCGCACGCGCACGGCCGAGCACGCCGACGAACACGTTCCGATTCGACCCGCGACGGACGCCCATCTCTTGATGGCGATGATCCACGTGCTGTTCGAGGAAGGCCTGGTGAACCTCGGCCGCTTGAGCTCGCACGTGGCGGGTATCGAGCGCGTTCGCGAGAGCGCCTTACCCTTCACGCCCGAGCGGGCCGCAACGGCAACCGGCGTCCCGGCAGCGACGATTCGCCGGCTGGCCCGCGAGCTCGCGCAGAGCGAACGCGCGGTGGTCTACGGCCGCATCGGGACGCACACGGTGGAGTTCGGAACGCTCGCGGCCTGGGCGGTCGATGTGTTGAACGCGCTCTCGGGTCACCTCGACGCCCCCGGTGGCGCCATGTGGCCGCTTGCGGCGCACGCGCGACCTGGCAGCGGGAAGCCCGGACGCGGATTCAAGATCGGCCGATGGCGAAGCCGGGTCAAAAACTTTCCGGAGGTTCGCGGCGAGTTCCCGGTGGCGACCCTGGCCGACGAGATCGAGACGCCCGGCGAAGGACAGGTCCGAGCCCTGATCACGGTCGCCGGCAATCCGTTGCTCTCCACGCCGCACTCCGAACGGCTCGACCGCGCGTTTCGGAGTCTTGCCTGCGTGGTGAGTATCGATCCTTATCGCAACGAAACGACGCGTCACGCACACGTCATTCTGCCGCCACCTTCGTCACTCGCTCGAAGCCAATACGAACTCGTGTTCCTGCAGCTGGCGGTGAGAAGATTCGCCAAGTGGTCGGCTCCGGTGGTCTCGCACGAGGGGCCGAGCGAGGAGGACATCTTGGCCAAGCTCGCGCTGATTGCCAGCGGTCAAGGGGCTCGGGCGGACACCGGGTTCGTGCACCAACTGGTGCAACACACCTTGCTCCAGCGGGCCATCGAGAACAGCCCCGCGCTCGCCGGGCGCGACGCGACCGAGCTCGCCGCGAAGCTCGAAGCCGTCACCCCCGTCGACCGGTCGGTCGAGATCCTGGTGCGAGCGGGTGTGGATGGCGATCAGTTCGGCGCCGTTCCGACCGGGCTCACGTTCAGCAAGCTTCGTGAAAGTCCGCATGGAATCGACCTCGGGCCGCTCCACCCGCGGGTGCCCGAAGTCCTCGAGACGCCGAGCGGGAAGATCGAGCTTGCGCCGGATCTCATCATCCAGGATCTCGAACGCCTGGTCGCAGCGCTCGATCGCCAGCCGAGCGGCACGCTCGTCCTCGTCGGGCGCCGGCATCTGCGATCGAACAACTCCTGGATGCACAACGTCCACGCTTTGGTGCGCGGGCGCGAGCGCTGCACCCTCCAGATGCATGCAGACGACGCGGAGCGTCTCGGGCTCCGCCACGGAGGTTCCGCGCGGATTGCCTCGCGTGTCGGCGAGCTCATCGCCGCGGTCGAAGTGACCGACCGCATCATGCCTGGCGTCGTGAGCCTGCCGCACGGTTGGGGTCACGGTCTGCCCGGAACGAGCTTGGCGATCGCGGCGGAGCACGCCGGCGTCAACACGAACCAATTGACGGATCCGGACTGCCTCGATCCCCTCTCTGGCAACGCCGTACTGAATGGCATCCCCGTGCGAGTGACCGCTCACCCAAGCGACGTACGCGTACGGGACCCGAGCTAGGGGCCTTCGCGCCATATTTCTGAGGTAGGTATTCTTACCTCGGCCGTCGTTCGAGAAGGACGAGTTCCTTCGGACAACCTGACCGGCGCCCAAAGATTTGGCATCGTTGACAACGTTTTAGTATATACTAATATTCTATAGTATGAGCTCATCGACTTTGAAGGTCGAGGTGCTGTACTTCGATGGCTGTCCCAATGTGGAGGTTGCCACGCTTCGCGCTCGCAAAGCCGTCGAGACGAGTGGGGTGTTGGCGGAAGTGACGCTTGTACGAATCGACGATAGTGCCGATGCAGAGCGGCGTCAGTTCTTGGGCTCTCCGACGATCCGTGTCAACGGTCAGGACGTGGAGGTCTCGGCCCGGGCGCGCTCGGATTTCGGCCTACAATGTCGGGTCTACGAGGTCGACGGCAAGTTGGCAGGATCGCCGCCTGTTGCGTGGATTGAAGCCGCCCTTTTTGCACCAAGGAGATGAAAATGCCCGTTCGGTGCGCTCCGCCTGAATCAGGTCGCGATGTCATTCAGCGTTGGAAGAAGACGATGGAGTTCACGCCCGATCTCGATGAGCGGGCGGCGATCTTGGGCATCGTGGCGCAACCGACGCGTCTCCGACTGTTCTACCTGCTCGACAATCTCGGCGAGGTCTGCGTGTGTGACATCGGAGAGATCCTCGGCGTCTCGCCATCTGCGGTGTCCCAGCACCTCGCGAAGTTCAAGGCCTATGGGCTCGTCACGGTGCGCCG
>DASWDH010000240.1:0-2851 GCA_036395495.1 Polyangiaceae bacterium | reverse complement strand
TTTCACCTTATCGATGAGCTGCTGGGTGTCGAACGGTTTTTCGATGAAGTCGTCGGCGCGGGCAGTGAGCCCCTTCTGGCTGTCGTAGGGCTGCTGCTTCGACGCGAGGAGGACGACCGGAACGCCTGGGTTTTCGGTCTTGATTTTCGCGCACAGGCCGTAACCGCCGGCTCCGTCCAGGCTGACGTCGCAGACGACGACCGCCGGGCGCTCGGACCGCAACTTGGCGAGGGCCGTGTCGGGACTGTCGGCGGTCACGACGCGATAGTCCTCACCAGCGAAGGTCAACTCCAACACTTTGCGCATCGTGACGCTGTCGTCGATGGCGAGCAGGGTCGTGGGCACGGAACGTTCTCCTCTGGCATCTTGCAACGAGCAGGCTGGCGGATTCGCTGGCCTGACCGCGCTTGCCCAACCGAGCAGAAGAGCGGTCCACCGATCATCCGGCGACGGTGCTCCTGATGTCAACTAACATGGCGGTGGAAAAGGAAGATCCTTCAAAATCGCCGCTGAAAGGGCGGTCCCCCCTCCCAGGGCCCCCCGAACTTATCGAACGACGAACCATTTCACCCCCGCTTTGACCTCGAGGTGAATGTGGTTGAAGTGCGCGCGGTTGTAGTTGGGCGTCAGCAGCACGTTGAACAGGTGGGCATCGACGGCTTCGCAGACCAGCGATCGAAGCTCCTTCGCCGCGGCGGAGGCAGGCTGGGGCGGACGTTGGCGGTCACCACAGGTCTCGCTGCCGATGCGTCCGTGATAGTCGTCCCGGACCACCAACCATTCGCCATTTTTGCGGTGGAACTTCTGTGCATCGAGAGCCAGTCCACCGTGGTGCCGGTCGGCGATTTTGCCCTCTGGCCATCGCTTGGAGGGAGGACGCCAGGCCGAAAACATCACCACTTCGTCGACGTCGTGCGCCTGCAGAATGCCCCCGAAATCCCAGAGCGACAGAACGAGCCGGCAATCGAAGACTTCCCACGGACTGCTCTGGCGGCCGGCCGCGGCGAGCGCCGTTCGATAGACGACCCCGTTCACCGGGCCCAAGAGCCGAACCGGGGCGAGCACGCCCGGCGCCTGCCCGTTTTCGTCTTGGAAGCTGATGTTGCGCTCGGCGAGTTCGGCGCGGCACTCGGACGGGCTCAAATTCGCATACCGCATGGCGGGCAGGCTCTCCGGGCGCGTCGGGAAGGTCGCCAGACTTTTGGCTGAACTCCTCGCGGACGCCGCCGCGATCGCAGGCCGGCCGAGGGCCGCGGCGAGCAACGCAAGCGACACGAAGGCTCCGAAGAGCAGCGCGAAACCCCGCCAGCGGAAAGAGAGCAGGTCCAGCACTCGGGCGGGCCCAGTTTGACGTGGCCGCGCAGCACAGACAAGATCTAGCGTCGAGCGAAGGCGGGCCGGAGGCCGCGCCGAGTAACAGAACCGAAGGCGGGCCGGAGGCCGCGCCAGGTAAGACACAATGAGCGATCTGCAATACCGGGCACGAACGATTCTCTACGCGGCGATCACCGAATTCATCTCGACCGGTGAACCGGTCGGGAGTCGGACGCTCGCCAGAAAATACGGCCTCGATCTCTCGCCCGCGAGCATTCGCAACGTGCTTTCGGACCTCGAGGAATCCGGGTATTTGCAACAACCGCACACGTCCGCCGGGCGGGTGCCGACCGACAAGGCGTTCCGAATTTTCATCGACACCCTCATGCAGGTCCAACCCTTGTCCAGCGAGGAACGGGACCACATCGCCGAGCGCTTTCACGCGTTGGCTCCCGGCGCCACCTGGACGCGTGAATCGGGCCGCTTGCTTTCCGAGCTGACCGGTACGGCGGTCGTCATCGCGCCCAAACGCGAGATGCGGACCCTCATCCAGCTTCGCTTCATGCCGACTCGTCCCGGACAGATGCTCGCGGTGGTCGTTCTTGCCGACGGCACCGTCGAAAACCGGTTCATTCGTGTCGAGCGCCCCCTCAGCGAGCCCGAGCTCACCAGAGTTCACAACCTGCTCGCCGACGTGATCGAGGGTCGAAGCCTCGGCGAAGTGCGCGAGCTCTTCGCGCGAAGGCTGCACGATGATCGCCTTCAGATCGATTCGCTGCGGCACCGCGCTTTCGAGCTCGGCCAGCTGGCCGTCGGAACCGGCGAGCCGCACGACGGAATCGTTATCGAGGGGGAGTCCCGGCTGCTCGAGCACCCCGAGTTCTCCGACGTCGATCGCATGCGCCAGTTGATCCTCGCGCTCGGCGAACGCGAGACCATCGTCTCTCTTCTCGATCGAACCCTCGAAGCCAATGACGTGCAGATCTTCGTAGGGAGCGAGACCGGCGACCTCGTCGGGGGGCACCTCAGCGTGGTTGCAGCCTCCTACACCGACCAGGGGCGGGTAGCGGGAACCATCGGTGTTTTGGGCCCGACCCGCATGGATTACCCGAAGGTCGTTCCACTCGTCGAAGCCACCGCCGACGCCATGAGCTCTTCGCTCCGCCGTGGGCGGGAAGGCGGCGACGGCTGACGCCCGTGCGTGAGAACCTGAAGAAAGCCCCGGATGGTGGCATGATATAGGAGCCCGCATGCCGAAGGCGCCGCCCGAGCTCCCTGGAGGTCCCACCGCCGAGTCGCCCGTCGATCGTGCGCTGGCGCTCGCGCTCGCCGATGAAAAAGACACCGCGCTGCGGTGGGCAGCGGCGATCGTCGCCTCCGACCCGGCGATGCCTTCGGGTCTGCTGCTCACGGGCCGCCTGCTGGCGGATCTCGGGCGGCTCGAGGGTGCGCGCGAAGCCCTCGAGATCTGCGTCGCGCGAGCGATCGACACGAGCCAGCTTCCGCTCGCCGTCGCTGCCTGCAGCGATCTTCGGAT
>DASWDH010000239.1:0-3268 GCA_036395495.1 Polyangiaceae bacterium | reverse complement strand
GGGCGACTTCTACGTACTGGAAGACAATCTACGTTGTCCCTCCGGCGTCAGCTACGTGCTCGAGAATCGGTACATCTTGAAGCGCACCTTTCCTCGGATTTTCGAAAGCATGTCGATCCGTCCGGTCGACGATTACCCGCTGCGACTGCTGGAGACGCTTCGCTACCTGGCGCCTGACCACTGCGATGATCCGCGCGTCGTCGTACTCACCCCAGGCCGTCACAACAGTGCGTATTACGAGCACGCGTTCTTGGCGCAGCAGATGGGGGTCGAGCTCGTCGAACCGCAGGACCTCGTGGTTCGGGACGGATTCGTGCTGATGCGCACGACGGCCGGCCTGGCGAGGGTCGACGTCGTCTATCGGCGGGTGAGCGCCGATTTCTTGGATCCCCTGGTTTTTCGGGCCGACTCGGTGCTCGGCATTCCCGGCATCATCCAGGCCTATCTGCAGGGGCGCGTTGCGCTGGCCAATGCGCCGGGAACCGGCGTGGCGGACGACAAGGCCATTTATCGGTATGCCGAGAAGATCATCAAATACTACCTCGACCAGGACGCCATCATCCCCAACGTTCCGACGTACGTCTGTGCCGAAGATGCCGACCGGGCCTACGTTCTCGATCATCTCGCCGAGCTCGTCATCAAGGCAACCGACGGGGCAGGCGGGTACGGAATGCTGATCGGCCGGCACTCGACCCGGGCCGAGCAGGTCGAATTCGCCGAGCGCATTCAGAAGAACCCCCGCGGCTACATCGCACAGCCGACGTTGTCGCTTTCGCGAGTACCCACGATCATCGGAGATCATTTCGAGCCCCGCCACGTCGACTTGCGACCCTACGTCTTGTACGGGCGTGACATCTACGTTCAGCCAGGAGGGCTCACGCGCGTGGCGCTCAGGCCCGGATCCTTGATCGTCAATTCGTCCCAGGGCGGCGGAAGCAAAGACACCTGGGTTCTTTCCGAATGAGAAACGAACGACATCGATGCTGAGCCGAGTTGCCGCCGCCATCTATTGGTCGGCTCGCTACGTGGAGCGGGCGGAAAACGTCGCACGCTTCATCGACGTGAATTTGAATCTGATGCTCGACACGCCCGCCCATCAGCGGGGCAATTGGCAGAGCCTGGTCATGACCACCGGTGATCAGGCCTGGTTCGAAACGCATTACGGCAAAGCGACGCCGGAAGCGGTGACCCGATTTCTGACATTCGATCCCGAGTACCCCAATTCGATTTTGGCGTGCGTCACCAAAGCACGCGAAAACGCACGCACGGTGCGCGAGATCATCTCCCGCGAAATGTGGCAGGAGCTGAACGAGTTCTACCTCATGGTTTCTCAGGCCGCGCGTCCCAAGGTGTCACCGGAAGAGTTCAGCGAGTTTTACGCCCGCGTGAAGCGAGCCGGAATCTACTTCGAAGGCGTGACCAACGCGACGCTCTCCCGTGGTGAAACCTGGCACTTCGCGCGGCTCGGCCGCATGCTCGAACGAGCCGACAAGACATCGCGCATTCTCGATGTGAAGTATTTTCTTCTGCTGCCTCCCGGCAGCGGCGTCGGCACCACGATCGACCAGCTCGGCTGGACGGCCCTTTTGAACTCGGCGAGCGCGCTGCAAATGTACCGCCAGCATCATCATCTGACGTCCCCCGCCACGGTCGCCAAGTTCTTGCTCCTCAATCGCGATTTTCCACGCTCCATCCAATATTGCGTGGTCGAGGCCCAAAGGAGCCTGCACGCGCTGACCGGCTCGCCCATCGGCACCTATCGGAGCGAGGCGGAAAGGCAGATCGGACAACTGCGCGCCAGTCTCGACTATGCCGACAGCGAGCAGATCATGAAGCACGGACTACACGAATACGTGGATGGACTCCAGCTCTCGCTCAACAGCGTCGGCGACGCCATCCATTCCTTATTTTTCGAAATCTAGCCAGCAAAGGGCACGCGCGTGGCCATTCGAGTCGCTCTCTCCCATCGAACCCGATACGTCTACGCGCACGCCGTCGGCCTCTCGCCGCAGGTGATTCGCTTGCGACCGGCCCCCCATACGCGGACGCCGATTCACAGCTATTCGCTCCGGGTCGAGCCCAAACAACATTTCTTGAACTGGCAACAAGACCCCTACGGCAATTTTTTGGCTCGGGTCGTCGTGCCCGAAAAGACGAAAGACTTCAG
Source organism: Polyangiaceae bacterium (assembly GCA_036395495.1). GTDB lineage: Bacteria > Myxococcota_A > Polyangia > Polyangiales > Polyangiaceae > DASWDH01. Next base: position 1,101 of record DASWDH010000239.1, on the reverse strand, counting down.
CGTCACCGTCGATCTGGTCGCCGATCTCGAGGCTTACAATCCCTTCGATTTCTTCGTCGAGCCTTATGCCGAGAAGTACCCGTTCACGTATCCAGAAAGGCTGCGCCAGGAGCTGGCGCCATTTCTACGCTCCGATCCACCGTCGCCTCTCCTCAGCTCGTTCATCGAGAAGCTCGACCGCTCCAACCGGCGGGTCGTGGATTTTCTCGTCGACACGAACAGGCAGGTCTTCAAGGCCGTCGAGTACGTCATCCGGCTCGAGGCGGGCGTGCAAACCCCCGAGCACACCCTGCAGCTCGGCCGCGGTTCGTGCCGCGATTCGAGTTGGCTGCTCGTTCAGCTGCTTCGCCAAATCGGGATCGCCGCGCGCTTCGTTTCGGGTTACCTCGTTCAGCTCACCGCTGATCAAAAGCCGGTCGACGGCCCCGCCGGGCCCGACCACGATTTTACCGACCTCCATGCCTGGTGCGAGGCGTACGTACCGGGGGCCGGCTGGATCGGTCTCGATCCGACTTCGGGGCTGCTCGCCGCCGAGGGGCACATCCCGCTGGCGTGCACGCCGGAGCACCCGTCGGCCGCCCCGATCGAGGGGGCGACCGAAGAGGTCGACACCGATTTTCAATTTCACATGTCCGTCGCCCGGGTGGCCGATGTTCCGCGCGTCACCAAGCCCTACAGCACCGAACAGTGGCAAAGCATCGTGGAGCTCGGGCATCGCGTGGACGACGACCTTCTCGCGCGCGACGTGCGACTCACCATGGGGGGAGAGCCGACCTTCGTGAGCTCGATCGAGCCCGACGCCGACGAGTGGAACGTGGCGGCGTTGGGCGGAGAAAAGCTGGACATCGCCGACGCACTTTTGCGCAAGCTGCACGCGATCTGGCGGCCGAAAGGCCTTCTCTTCCACGGCCAAGGCAAGTGGTACCCGGGCGAGCAGCTGCCGCGCTGGGCACTCGGCTGCTATTTCCGGCAGGACGGCATCCCCATGTGGAACGACGTCGCGCTGGTCGCGCGAAGCGGCAGCGGTTCGGCGCACACGTCGGAAGATGCCAAGCGCTTTGCGCGCCGCCTGACCGAGCTGCTCGGGCTCGAGAACCACGG
>DASWDH010000238.1:0-16586 GCA_036395495.1 Polyangiaceae bacterium | reverse complement strand
TCGATGGGAGGCACCGGTGGCACGACCGGCGGCCCGTACGACGCCGGCCTCGGCATCGAGGCCCGCGTCGTACGGGCCGCCGGTCGTGCCACCGGTGCCTCCCATCGACGCGCCACTGCTGCCCGCCCCGCCGCCGCTCGTTCCCTGTCGCCCACCACCACCGTTCGACGCCCCGCCGTTGCTCGAACCGTCCGACTCGTTGCGCCCACCGTTCGCGCCGGCGTCTGGACGAAGCTCGGAGTCTTCCAATCCGGCGAGCGTGGCGCAGCTTCCGATCAGCGCGACTGCGGTGCCGAGAAGGACCAACGACAGGAATGTTCGCGCGAGCATCACCATGCTCCCTGAAGCTCGAGAGTGGGACGCCCTGCCACCAGGCTCGATCCGATCGCCAGGCCCGAGCCCGCCTTCGTTCCCGCGGAGCCACTGAAGAAAACGAGGTAGGTCCCAACTGCAACACCCGCCAGCCCAGCGGCGAACGCGACATTCGAGATCGCCGACGCGGTTTTCGCTTCGTTTCGCAGGCGGAGGCCTTCGGGGTCGCACAGCGTTCCGGTGCAGTACGGATCGCTTTCGCTCTTTTTCGAAAACGTTTTCAAACCAAAATAGGTGCCGACCGCGAGCCCCACGACACCGACACCGCCGGTGACGAATCCCGCCGTGCGCGCGCCATGCGATTCGGACGTAGCTGGTCGGGTAGCAGCTTGGACAGGCTCGAAGCGGTGCGCCACGGTCGTTGCCGGATCGAGCTTCACCTCCCACTTCGCGACATCGCTCGCGAATCGTAGGGTGATGACGTGCTGGCCTGGGTGGAGGCCGAGATCGATGCTGGTCGAGGTCAGGGGGTATTCATTGACGAGGCGTGCGCCATGTGCGCTCGTGCGCTCGTCGGTCAGACGCGAGGCACCGATCGGAAATTCCACGTGAATCTGGACGACCTGTGCCTTCAGCGCCGCGAGGTCACGCTCGACCTGTGCCCGCTCCTCGATGTCGATCTCCTTGGCGCCGTGCGCGAGGTATTTTTCGTAGGCGGCGATCGCCTCGCCGTCCCGCTCGAGCTTGAGCCCGCAAAGGCCGATGTTACCGAGGACTTTCCAGCTACCCGACAGGCGATAGGCTCGATTGAACTGACTGAGGGCCTCTTCGTATTTCGCCCCATCTGGATCTTTGAGCAGAATGACGCCGGCGGAAAAAGCGCGCCTGGCCTCTTCGCTCGGGCCGACCTCGGCATGTGCCCGGCCCGTACTCGCGAGGATGATCCCCCCGAGGATCAGGCATCTGGCGCGCATGTAATCAGCTCAACATTGAACAAGTTCACGGGGTGGTCAAGTACGAATGCGACGCCGGCTTCAGATCGGCGTCCCCCTTCGCATCTGAAAAGCTGACGCCCAAAGTTCGCTCCGGCGTCGCGGTTCGAAGTGGCGTCATTGGGTGTCGGGTATCGGGGGGCGCATAGCTTGGAGGCGTATAGCTCGGGCCGGGAAGCTCGGCGTAGGGTACGAGGGCGGTGCCGCGGCGGGTTTCGGTTGCGACCCGAATCTCGCGGGCGGTGGTGGTCCGTTGTACCAGAGCGGCGGTTCGCTCGAGAGCGGTGGGCGTTTCGAGTAGCACTCGGTGCCGTACTTGGCTCCGGACTGGCGTTGCCGGGACGGTGTGAGTTTGTTGTTAAGTGGATGGAATGGAATCGGCGACATGCCAATGCTAACAGCGAGGCATGGTTCCTGAGAAGGCTCTGCGCGGCATGCTCGATGGGGCGACAGCCCTACTATGTCTCGCGCTCCTCGGACTGGGTTGCACCGCGCGAGACCCCGCATCTGGCGGACCGACCGTGACGTCCGGTGCAGGTGGTGGTTTCGGCGACGACGGGGGCGCCGACGTGAACGGCGGCCCGCAGCCCTGCTCGGGATCCAATTGCTTGCTCTGGTTGCGGGACATTTCGGCAACGGGAGTTCTCAGCTGGGTGGACGTGCGGGACATCGCCGTCTCCCATTCGGGCCAGGCGTTCATCGCGGGCCAATTCGAGGGCACGCTCTACTACGGCAAACAATCCCTCTTCCCAGTGGGCGACGATCGACGAGGGTACCTTCTCAAGATATCCGACAAGCTCGAATGGGCCCAGATCTTCGATGGACCGTACGTCGATGCTCTGAACGCCGTCGCGCCCGGACCTGATGGCTCGGTCTTCGTCGGAGGCGCCGCCAACTACCCCGGGCGCTCCGACGACCGAGCCGCGTTGTCGGACGTTCTCGTCGCTCGCTACGCAAGCGATGGCAAGCTCGCGTGGAAAAAGACGTTCGGCAACCCCACCATCACGATCGTCAACGAAGCGTCGGAATTTGTGACGAACATCGAGGCGAGCTCCGACGACCGCATCGTCGTGACCGGACGTTCGGTCGGTCCAGCCCAGGCTGACACCGTGAGCATCGATGGGCCAGGGCAGTTCTTGTTGGTCATGAAGGCAGCCGACGGAATCGCCCAGTGGGCCAAGTCGTTTCCCCATCCCAACGGCTTTGCCCGTGCCGCTTTCGCCGGCACGAGCATCGTCGCCGCCCATGGCAGCGGGCAATTCGACGATGCTCGCGTCGACATCACCGTCTCCAAGTATGCGAGCGACGGGGCCCCGGAATGGGAGGTGAAGCCTTTCACCGGGATGCTGCACCCCGTCAACGCTCTTTGGGTCAACCAAGGCCAAATCGTGATGTTCGGCGCAGAGTTCAGCGTCCACGGGACGGGGCTCTCGTACGAGGGCAGCTTTGGACTTTGGCTGGATCAGGCAACGGGCGCCACCAAGCGGATCGAGCACTTTGCAGACGTCGACATCATGGATGCCGCTCCTTCATCCGACGGCGGTTACCTGTTCTCGGGACTCTACCCGGGGCAGACCTTTCGGCTGCGGGGGGTGGCTGCGAGCGCCACACGGGACGAAGGGCACAATTCCTACGTCGTGGGCTTGGACGCGAACCTTCAGGGTCGCTGGGCCGTAGCCGGCGGCGGGCGCTGGAGCAGCCCGATCTCCACGCTGGTGGCCGCGACGCAAGGTGGGCGTGTTCTCGTGACGGGAGAGATGGGCACGACGACCGTGTTCCAACCCGACCCCGATTTCTCCGTACTCGGTCAAGGCATCGGCGGGTCGATGTTCGCTTTCGTCTTCGCGCTCGATCCGTCGGGCAAAAGCACGGGGCCCGAGCCCGAGCCCGGCCCGGGCGACCCGTGCAGCCGGCAAATCTGCCCAGGCCATCCGGGAGCGGCTTGCAAGGTCGCATCGGACTGTACGATCGGCACTTGCTCCGGCGTTGGCCGTGGCGCTTGTACCGTAAAATGTGCAACCGACACCGACTGCTACTTCGGTACCCGCTGCATAGCCGAGGCGTGCACGCGCATTTGCACAACGACCGCCGAGTGCGCCGACATGGGAACCGGCGCCACATGTGTCCAGGTCAGCGGGTCGGGTGGATATTGCAAGCTCCAAACCTTTGCCAACGGCGCCCCATGCGAGGACAAGAGCTGGTGTACGTCGGGCGGGTGCATCGACTCGGAGTGCATCCCCATCGCGCTCAGCGACGGGGCGGCGTGCAAATACGCCGAACAGTGCACCTCGAAGTCGTGCTGCCACCAAACGTCTCTCGATGACGTTCCGAAGTGCAGAGCGTCGGCGTCTTGCCCGGGCCTCACCGGAGCGCCCTGCTTCAGCAACACCGACTGCGTTTTGCCGAACACTTGCGTCGAAGGCGCCTATTCTGGCACTGGCTTCTGCTCGCGGTCCTGCTCGACGGATCAAGAGTGCGGAACGAACCAGTTCGGCACCACGAACTACTGCCTCATGAACAACGGTGGCACGAAGCTCTGTTATCCCGGCTGCGCGACCGCAGAAGAGTGTCGCACGCGCTACGGCAGCGACATGAAATGCCTCGGGCCGAGCCCGACGGTTTGTTCTCCCTGATGCGTCTGCCGACTTTACCGGGTGTGCCAAGTCAGCCGGTTCCGCCTGTCCTCATCGCTGATCTCCTCGTTCGGATACACGGTGGGATCGTCCGCACTAAGGACGCTACGGCGGCGTCCGATCGATCTTGACGAGACTCTCCTCCCGGTGGTTCTCGGTGAGATACTTCTTCATCTCGTCGTAAATCGCTCGATCCTTGTCCGAGAGCAGGTAAGCCATTCGATAGTTCGACTCCGCGTCGTTCACGAAGTTCGCGAACTTGGAGAAAAAGCGCGCCAAGTTGAGATACGTCGTATGCGTACCCGGGTACGAGAAGTTTTCGGCGATGAAAAGCTCGTGCGCTTTTCGGAATTCGTCGCGTTGCATGTAGTAGTTGACGACGACCGGCAGGGCCTCGGGCTGCGTCTTGCCGTGGATCATCGCCATGAGCTCGGGGCCCAGGTCGGCGGCCGCCGTTCGGTATTCCTCGCTGTTCGGCTGAAACTTGACCAGCATCGAGCTGTAGGGCGGAGCATCGAGCAGTACGCCGAAGTCGAGATTGGCGAAGAGCCGGTGGAAAGAGAGGCAGTGCACCGCGTCGCTCACGGCCTGGTCACCCGAGAAGAACTGACCGACCTTGGCCTTCTTTTCGGCGTCGAAAGCCAAAACGTCGGTCAGCGCGGTGGCAACGATCTCGGCGACGAGGCGGTGGCCGGCTTGGTTGAAATGGACGTGGTCGAGGAAGATCCGGTTGCTGAAGATGCCGGGTCCTCCGCGGGCCGCGAGCACCTCGTAGAGCGGCACGAAATGCAGGTTCGGCGACGATTTCGAGCGCTCTTGCGCATAGGAGTGCAATGCCTCGAGCTCGGCGCGGCGCGGACGAAAGGGGACCAGATCGAGATCGCGCGCCCTCGCGAGCTCGACGTCGAACGGGCTCTTCGGGTCGGCGAGCCTTTCGTAGAGGCCGTCGAGATAGTGCAGGGTCGCGTTGTCGGTGGGGCCGAGCGGCGCTCGATGCTGATCACGCACTTCTCGCGCCTTGTCGAGGTCGCCCGATCGCACCGCCGCCGCGTAGGGCTCGATGATGGACCGGAGCTTCTCGTCCCCTTCCCCGGCGAATGGGGGCATGTCGGCCAAGTTGGCCACCGGCTCGACCAAGATGACCGGGATTCGATCGACGTATTGCGACACGATCGCGTCGATGTTTTTGACGAAGTTTCGGGCAATGCGCTGGTCGACGAGCGCGTTGGGGGGGTAGCGCTTCTCTGCGAAGCGTTCGGCCATCATGGCCTGGCCGCCTCCGACGGGCCGCGAGAGCTCTCCCGAGAATGCGTCGAAGGCCAGCTGAAACAGTCGCACGTCGCGAAGCCTCAGATAGAGGTTTCGGCTGAAGTGCGTGCCGCCGGTCGATTCGGTGACGGTTCCGTAGTACTCGTTGTTGCCGGCATAGACGATCAGAAAGTCGGGGGCGTATTCGTCGAGACGCCGGGCGATGTCGCGAATGGCGTAGCTGCTGATCGCGCTATCGCTCACGTTGACGATCTCCACCTTCTCGTAGTGCCCCGAGTACGCGAGGGCGGCCTCGACCATCTTTCCGAACGCGTGATTCGCGCGATAGGGGTAACCCTGCGCCGCCGATTCGCCGAGCACGAACCCCCGCAGAATCTTCGGCGTCTTGCGATAGCGAAAGACGTTGCGGATGTACCTGACTTTCGCGTCTTTCTTGGCCCACTGACTCCTATCGAAATACCGGTTGTAAAAGAAGATGTTCTCGACGTAGAGGCCTCCGAGATACCGGTGGCGCTCGAAAAGCGAGCGGTCCACCCCATAGTCGGACAGCGCGAGACCCGCCTCGATGGCCCCGAAGCACGCCGCGACCAAGGCGACGAATACCGTGACGAAGAGCGCATTTTTCGCCTTCATCAACGTCCCACTCCTATCTTCCACCTCGGGCGAGCCACCGTGCAAGCGCGCCTATCACTACTGGGTCAGATCCTCGCTGCCAGATCGTTGCATCGGAGTGGCCATAAGCGCCATAAGAACCTGACCGAACAAGGCGGAAGTCTTGTTTCAGGAGCCGGTTCCGACGTGGGGCGAGAGCGCCGCCGGAAAATGCCGATCGTGATCTGTCAGCGCCAAGGGACTGACCCAGTATTGCTATGTGGGACGGCGGAGTCGTTTGTGCGCCGGGTTCTGTAGGTTTGTCCGAAGACCGCCGATGATCAGCCAAACACGATCGACGAGGCACACGATGGACGACAAGAAGACGGAGACGGCGACGGGATTCGCCAGGGAGTTCGTCGGGTTCGTGCAGCGCAACAAGAAGCTCTGGCTCATCCCGCTTGTTTTGATCGCGCTCGTGGTGTTGCTCGCGCTGGCGCTCGCGCAGTCCGGGGCCCTGGCGCCCTTCATGTACTCGCCGTCCTGAGGTCAGCGCGTGAGCCCTCTGCGAGAGAAGGCGGCGACCGTGAGCGTCAGCGTCGTCGTCGGCTTGCTCCTGATCGAGCTCATCTTTCGCATCGCCGCGATCGGCTCACCGGCGTTCGTCACGGTGGATCGGGTGACCGGGGTGGCGCACGTTCCCGGCGCGCGCGGTTGGTACACCCGCGAGGGGAAGGGTTGGGTCGAAATCGACGGCGCTGGTTTGCGCGGCCCCCGACGCCCGCTGGAAAAACCACCGGGAGCGCTGCGCATCGCGCTCCTCGGTGATTCCTTCACCGAGGCGCTCCAGGTGAACGACGAAGCATCCTACGCGCGCGTCGTCGAAAGGCGCCTCAGCGAGCTGCTCGGACGACCGGTCGAGGTTCTGAATTTCGGCGTGAGTGGCTTCGGCACGGCCGAGGAGTACCTCTTGCTCGAGCACCGCGTGTGGCGGTTCTCGCCGGACTGGGTGGTTGTCGCATTCTTGACGGCGAACGACGTGGGCGACAACCATCCCACGCTGAAACGGGCCGCGTACCTCCCTTCTTTCAGGGTGATCGACGGCGAGCTTCGGCTGGACGAGAGCTACCTCTCTTCCGATCTGCAGCGAACGCAGGACGATTCGCTCGTTCGGGGCCGTCGCTATCTCACCCAGCATTCGCGCTTGGTGCAGGTGGTGAGCGGAGCCGCGCTGGCGCTGCAAGCGCGAAGCGATGCCCGGGCGGCACCGCTCGCCGCAGGTGCCGAAGCAGGTCTCGACATGGACGTCTATCGGGAGCCGGCGACGGAAGCTTGGATCGAGGCTTGGGACATCACCGAGCGCTTGCTCGTGGCGATGCGCAACCACACCCGCGAGCACGGGGCTCGCTTCGCGCTGGTCGTGCTCTCGAACGGGGTGCAGGTGCATCCCGACGTCCAACGGCGCAGGCAGGCCGCAAGCGAGCTCGGCGTCGCCGATCTCTTCTATCCGGATCGCCGCCTTCAAGCCTTCGCCGAAGGGGCCGCAATTCCGGCGCTCGTACTGGCGCCTGCGCTGGCCGAAGAGGCTGCGCGATCGCACGTCTTTTTCCATGGCTTCGGCAAGGCCGTGGGTACCGGCCACTGGAACGAGGCGGGACATCGAGCTGCCGGCGAGCGCATCGCGGCGTGGCTCGCGGCGCAATCAAAACAAAGTGTAAATGAAGGGAGCCGCGGCACTACCGCCGGCAAGGGCGAGAACCCCTAGGCCGACCATCACCAGCACGATCGGCAAGAGCCACCATTTCTTGTTTCGGCCGAGAAACGCCAGAAAATCGCGAACGAAACCCGATTGGGTCTCCCGTGCCGCCCGTTCGAAGGCGCTTCGGTTTTCGGTCGGTCGGTCGTCCATCGGATGCCTTTCAGAATTGGCGAAAATAGTCTCGCACGTCCGCCGGTGGCTCGCGCCGGATCCAATACGAATCGGCCGACGATCGGGCGAGCCTCCGAAGCGGATCGCGCCCGACCAGACGAAATACGAGGGCCATCGGCAGGAAGAGCACGACCCAGATCGCGCCGAGCACCATCGGCGTCGTCACCATCCCGAGCGCGACGCCCACCGCCATCCACCCGATGTAGACGAATCGTCCGACCCCGGGGATGAATGCCAGCAGGCACAAGAGACCGCTCACCGCCATGCAGCTCGCGGCGGCAATGGGCCGACCGAGCGCGAGCCACAGCGCAGCGCTCGCCGCCGTGCCGCCGATGGACAACGTCCAACGCAGGTCCCGCAGATCCAATGTGGAAGGATGAAGGTCGATGTCGGCGAAGCTTTTCATCGTCAATCGAGCTCGAACTGGGCCAGGTAGTCCCCCTGTGCAGTCCGGAGAACGTCGGGGGGCTGCTCGGTCTTGAGCAGCACGAAATCCTCGAGCACGAGGGCATCCATCTCGGTGTGGACGAAACAGTCGAACGCTTCAGCTGGGTGGCAGACGATGGGCTCGCCGCGGACATTGAAGCTCGTGTTGATGATCACCGGGCAGCCGGTCTTCGCTTCGAAGCGCTTCATCAATCGATAAAAACGCCCGTGCCGCTGCTCGTCTACGGTCTGGATGCGGGCCGAATAGTCCACGTGCGTGATGGCCGGCAGCGTCGACTGCGGCACGTTCACCCGCTTGCGCAGATCGGGATCCCGTAGCGCGGCGCGGTCCTCTTCGGACAGGGTTCGGCGGAGCTCCGGGCGAACGGGGGCCACGAAGAGCATGTAGGGGCTGTCTTCCTGCGGACGCGCTTCGAAGATGTCGGCGACCCGCTCGCGCAGAACGCAGGGGGCGAACGGACGAAACGATTCTCGGAATTTGATCTTCATGTTCATCGTCGCTTGCATCGTAGGGGAGCGAGCGTCGCCGAGGATGCTGCGCGCGCCGAGCGCCCGCGGCCCGAACTCCATGCGGCCGTGAAACCATCCAATGACTTTGCCCTCCGCCAAGAGAGAGGCGACACGGTCGAGCAGAGTGCTCTCTTCCGTATGACGGGTATAGCGCGCGCCCGCTTTGCGCAAAACGGCTTCGATCTCAGGAGCGCCAAAGCGGGGCCCGAGCAACGACCCGCGTTGCGCGTCGTGGCGGCCATCGGCCCTGCGCGGGTTGTCGAGCAGGTGGTGCCACACGAAAAGCGCCGCGCCGAGCGATCCTCCGGCATCGCCCGCAGCTGGCTGCACCCAGATGTTCTCGAATGGCCCCTCGCGCAGCAGCCGACCGTTGGCGACGCAGTTCAAGGCCACGCCGCCGGCGAGACATAGGTTTTTCATCTTGGTGTGCTCGTGCACGTACTGGGCGGTGCGCAGCATCACCTCTTCGGTGATCTGCTGAACCGAAGCGGCGAGGTCCATCTCTCGCTGGGTGATGGGGGCCTCGGGAGCGCGAGCCGGCCCTGCGAACAGCTTCGCGAAGCGCCGGCCGGTCATCCGCAAGCCGTGGGGATACGTGAAGTAGTCCATGTTGAGGCGGTACGAGCCGTCGGGACGGAGCTCGATGAGCTCGGCGCGGATGGCGTCGGCGTAGATGGGGCGGCCGAAAGGAGCGAGCCCCATGAGCTTGTACTCGCCAGAGTTGACCTTGAACCCGGCAAAATACGTGAACGCCGAGTAGAGGAGGCCCAAGCTATGGGGGAACTGCAGCGCCTGCTTGATCTCCAGGCGATGCCCGCGGCCGACGCCCCAGGTCGTCGTGTCCCATTCTCCGACGCCGTCGGCGGTGATGATCGCTGCTTCGTCGAATGGCGAAGGAAAAAACGCCGAAGCGGCGTGCGATTCATGATGCTCGAGAAAAACGAGCGAGCCCAGCCACGGTGCGTCGCCCGCGCGCATGCTGCGGCGGATCTCGCGCGGCAGGTGCAGCTTCTGCCCGAGCCACGACGGCATCGCGCGCCGAAACGAGGAAAATCCGCGAGGGGCGTAGGACAGATACGTCTCGAGCAGGCGGTCGAATTTACGAAGGGGCTTGTCGTAGAAGACCACGTAGTCGACTTGGTCCGGCGCCATTCCCGCCTCGGCCAGGCAGTAGGCCATCGACCGCGACGGGAACCGAGCGTCGTGCTTCTTGCGGGAAAACCGCTCTTCCTGAGCGGCCGCCACGATCGTTCCGTCGCGCACCAGCGCCGCCGCACTGTCGTGGTAATAGGCCGAGAGCCCGAGAATCGCGACCAAGATGGTCGGATCTACGGCAGAACCGGGCGGACCTTGTGGGCAAGTACCGCACGTCGAAGCCCCGTCATGGGGATCGCCGCTCCAGAGCAAGGAACGGATCGTCGCCGACGCCGCGCCGGGCCGGTCACCTCGTCGCCAGCACTTCCGCCAGCTTTTCGAGCATGAGCGTCCAGACCAGCCCTGCATCGAGGAGGATCCGTAGGTGCTGAGAGACGCCCGGGCGACTCATCTGCTTCTAGAAAGAGAGGATCGGGCTTCGACGGCGCCATGTTGGAGGCAACGGCTAACGTACCAGGCAGCATCGGGTGCCAGAGCGAGCCTGCAACGCCAGCGATAGGCGTCGCTCAGGGAGAGTCGGGGCCGACGGCGGCGGTGGTGAGCGGACCTGGCGTGACGACCGGCGCGGTCGACTGCTCGTCGGCTCCGACGTCAGGCTCCGACCGGGGCTGACCGTCGATGTCGTCGGTCAGCGCGTAGAACGTGGTGTTGACGGCTTTGCCGATGGCCAGGGCCCCCTGGGCGTTCGCGAGCAGCCGAAAGATCCCGTCCTGCTCGGTCAGCGGATTGGTCCCGCCGACGAGGTTGCCTTGGTTGACGGTGTTGGTGCCTCCGCCACTGATGCTGCCCGAGCCGGTGATGACGTTGTTGGCGACTCGGCAATCGATGGGGGGGTAGGCCTTCGATCCGCCGACCTGGATGTCTTCGCCAACGAGGGTGTTGTTGAAGACCCAGGCTCGGTACACGCGGTAGTGCTCCTTGCCCGGCTCGTCGGTGGGGGTGGCCGACCCGGCGTCGACCCAGATGCCGGTGGCGGCTGCCGCGATGTAGTTGTTGAAGATGCGGTGGTCGGCGCCATAGACGCGAATTCCGCGGGAGCCGCCGTTGCCTTCGGCGAGGATGTAATTGCCGTAGACCTTGCTGCGGTTGCCGTGGCGCAAGCAAATCTCGCCCGCGGTGGCGCGCATGGTGTTGTGGCGAACGATGTTGTCCGATGACTTCACCGAGATGGTCTCGGGATCGCCGGTGGCGCCTTTGAGCAAGTTGTTCTCGATCACGTTGAACCCCTTGCTCGGCCCCTGCCAGCTACGGCCGATCCGCATCGCCTCCCAGTTGTTGCCGCCGGTGTTGCTGATGTCGTGGAAGTAGTTGTGATCGACGCGGTTGTTTTGCGCGACCTGCCCGGCCATCAGGGGCTCCTCCTGGCCGGTCCCGTCGATCACCACCATGTTGGCGAGAGCGGTTTGCGGCCCGAGGTCATTATGGTCGATGCGGTTGTGATGGGTCTCGGCGCCGATGAGGATGATCCAGTCGCGTTCGGCCACCGCTCCGGCGGGGTGGATACGGGTGCGGGTCAGGCGGCAGTGATGGGAATCGTTGAACGCTATCAGTAGGCCGTTGCTGCCGCCGGTGTAGATGCTGGTGGTGGCGCCGGGGCTGGTGACGTCGAGACCCTCGAGGACCAGGTACGCCGATTTGTCGAGATGAATGGCGCCGCTGTTCACCACGGCCTTGCCGCGGTTGGCGGCGCGGATGACGATCGGCGCCGTCTCGGCTCCGATCTTGGTGATCGTGGGAAACGTGTAATTCCCATCAGCCAGCACCAAGCACTCCCCAGGCTGCGCGCCCGCGAGGGCGGGGCCGAGCTCGCCGCTGGAAGCGACGGGAGTGGTTTTCTTGCAAGGCGGCACGGGCAGCTCGGTCTCGGAACCCGGTGGGCCACCGTCGGCAGGGGCTGCGTCGGTCGGCGGCTGGTTGCCGCCGGTGCCGCTCTGACCCGCATCGGAATCAGACGAGCCTCCATTGCCGCCCGATGGGGCCGCGTCCGACGTGTTGGCCCCGCCGGCGCTGGTGCCGGTGCCGACACCGTTGCTGCTACTCGTGGGCTGGCCCCCTGCTCCCGTTTGGGAAGATTCCGAGGGGGCTGTAGGGGAGGGGTCCGAGGAACCGCAGGCGGCGAACGCGCTGACGCCCATGGCAAGACCTATTGCGCCGATGAGAACTCTCATTCGGACACTCCTGTAATATGTGACCGCGCCGTCGGCCCGATGTCGCTCTACGAGTAGCATATTTCAGAGAGAGTGCTTTGGCGGTTCAGATCGAGGTCAGGGATCATCCATCGCGATGAGGACCAAATGTTTCTCTCTCAAAATCGGACCCATATGTAGCGCCACCTCGCGGAGAGGACCGAGCTGCTCGGCCCAATCTCGGGTGACGAAGAAAATCATTCGCTCGGGATGAAGCTTGCCGCCCAGAGCAACGGGGGTGATACCGTCGGCGATCAGGCGGCTGGCTCGCTCTTCCGAAATGGCGAATGCCGCCGACGCGTTCGCTAGGAGGCGTCGTAATCGGAACCAGACTCCCATCGCGTAGTTCCGCTGTCGGTATTCCCACACGCGCACAATGACGCGAGCGCGCACTTTTTGGGCGCGTTTCTCCAGTGCCGAAGCTCCCGAGAAACTCATGGTAGCCCTTCCTCTCGTCCCTCGAGCCGCCTCAGCAATTCGAGAATCCTGCGCCGATGCGGGCGAGGATCTGGCATGCCGCCCACCGGCTCGAGGAGCGATAGAATCGTAAGATTCGACCGCACCGCGTACCGAATCTCGGGCGAGAGGGTCGCGTAATCCGATTCGACTTCGTCTAGGTCATCGTCTGCGATCTCGATCAACAAACCAAGTGCCACGAGGACGTCGCGGTCTCCCTTGTAGCCCGATCGGTCGGTGAGAAGTTTCTCCAGCAGCAGTCCTGCTGGTCGTGGAAGCGGCACCTCGACTCCGTCGGCATCGATGCTGCGGCCGGGCCGGAGAAACGACAAAGCGCCAAAAACCAGAAGGGGGAGCTCTTCGTCCTCGAACACATAGACCTCGCCTGGATCTCGCAAGCGCCTGTCCATGCCCACGAAATTGACCTCGATCAGTTCCGGAATACGCGGCACCCAAACCGACGGTTCGTCGGACGACCGGGCCAAGCCGCGAATATCGCCCAGCTTTGATTTCACGCGCGCGTGTGCCTCGATCGAAATGCCCAAATCGACATCTTCCGAAACGACAAGGGTCGATGCAGCTCCTCGCTCCAACAGGTTGGGTACCTCCGATCCGATGACCAGGACGCCCGGCTCGGCCAAGATCGGTGCAACCGCCTTGAGTGTCGCGACGAGGCGGGCGCGAAAGTCCATGACCCACAGTATAGGACGCCCGACTTGCGCGGTCCTCCGAAACCCGAACCGCTTCGAAAACCGAGCTGCGGCCACGCCACGTCAAGCCGCGTGCGCATCATGCTAGAAACGCGAGCGTGACGAAGACCGGCATCGCGCATGCTGCGGGGCTCGCGGTTTGGATCTGCTGCGCTGCTCTTTCGGTTTTTTCGATCCGTCCGCTCGCCCCGTTGCCGAAAAGCGCGCCGGCCGACGCGTTCTCGTCGGAGCGGGCCGTCGAGCATCTGGACGTGCTGGCCCGCGCGCCGCGGGCGGTGGGGACGGCGGCACACGAAGAGGCGCGCGCATACATCGTGGGGGTGCTCGAGCGCCTGGGGCTCGAGGTGAGGGTGCACGAAGCCGAGGAGGCGGTTCTCATCGCCGGCAATGTCAGCAGCGCATGGACGAAGAACGTCATCGGTCGGCTCCGGGGTACACGAGGCACCGGACCCGCGGTGGCGCTCGTGGCGCATTACGACACCGTGCCGCAAAGCCCCGGGGCGAGCGACGATGGGTCCGGTGTCGTCGTGCTGCTGGAGACCGCCCGTGCGCTTTCGGCGCGCGCGAGACTCGATGCCGACATCCTCTTCGTCTTTACCGACGCCGAGGAGATGGGATTGCTCGGAGCGCGGGCGGTCGTCGGCGATGGTGACAAGGCGCTCGGCGACGTCGGCGTTGCCCTCAACTTCGACGCGCGCGGCAGCCACGGCGCCGTGGCGATGTACGACGTCTCCGCCGGCAATGGCGCCTTGATCGAAGCGCTCGCCGAAGCGGCGCCTCGCCCCATCACGAGTGCCTTCATCTGCGCACTGGCGAAGGTGCTCCCCAACGACAGCGATGTCAGCGTTTTCAAGAAAGCCGGCATTCCGGTGCTCGGCTTCGCTTATGCCGATGGGCTCCAGCATTATCACCGCGCGACCGACGACACGGCTCGCCTCGACCCGGCGAGCGTGCAGCACGGCGGGTCGTATGCGCTCGCGCTCGCAACGTACTTTGCCCAGCGGCCCATCGACCGGCTCGTCGGTCCCGACGTCGTGTTCTTCGATGTGCTCGGACGCGCCATCGTGCGCTACTCGATCGGCGCTGCTCGCGCATTCGCTTGCGTCACGTTGGTTCTTCTGATTTTCATCGTGCTCACCGGCCGAAGAGCGGGACGGCTCACGCTCACGGGTCTCGCGAAAGGAGCCGCGACTCTCTTGTTCGGTCTGTTCGCTTCGGCGATAGCGGTCGCCGCGACGCAGTGGGGCATCGGCCGGTTCGTCGATTTCTACATGCGCGCGGCGAGGGTGACGTTGTTCGCGTGGCACGCCGTCTTGCTTTCTCTTGCGGTGCTCGTCACCATCGACTCGCGCGCGTTGCGCAAGACCAGCGCGCGTGACCTGGCAGCGGGCGCGGCGCTCGCATGGGGACTGCTGCTCGCCGTGGCGGCGGTGGTCGCTCCCGCGCTCACGGCGCCTCTAGAGTGGCCGCTGTTCTTCTGGCTCGCCGGAAGCAGCGCGTGGTTGCTGCGGATGAACAACGCGCGAGCGACCGCCGCTCTCTACGCCGGCAGCGTTCCGCTCATCGTCATGATGTCGGGTATCGTCTACAGCGTTTTCGTGGCCACCGGAGCTACGATGGCATTTGCCCCCATTCTCTTGGTTGCCTTTTCGGCGCCGTTGCTCCTGCCGTTGCTCGGCTCGGTCGATGTGCGGCACCGGAGCCACGGCGCGCTCGTCGCCGTGGCGGGCTCGCTCCTGCTCGCGGGTGTCGGCTGCATGACGGCGCGTTACGGTGCAAGCGACCCACGCGCCGACTCCATCGTCTATGCTTTCGATGTCGATACGAGATCCGCCCTCTGGATCACCCACGACGAACGGGCCGATGCATGGACCTCGCAGTTCGTCCCCGCGGATGCCATTGCCCGGGAAGCACCCCGTTTCACGCGGTCCACGCATCGCTGGCGAAGCGCTACGGCACCCGTCGTTGCCCTCGATTCGACGCGGATCGAAGTGCTGGTCGACGAGAAGGACGCGAAGTGGTCCCGATCGATGCCCTTTCCTTGCCGCCGACTGACGCTCAGCGTGCGCGTCCCCGAAACGGTACGTTGCGTCCATTTGTGGGATGACGCATCTGCAATCGTGAGCGCCGAAACGGTGGCCGGCGAACCGGTGCGAGACTTCGTCCGCTTCTCTCCGGCGCTGGATGAGACGTTGATGCGCCTCGCGACCGGTGATTCGTCACGCCGCGTGTGGCACATGGATCATTGCGATGCTGGAGTTCGCCATTCCTTCGAGGTGCAGCTCGTCGTCCGAGAATCTCTTCCCATTCACCTTCGGGTTGTCGCGGAATCGAGCGGCCTTCCCGACCTGCAAGACCGGCCGCCCCCGCGGCGCACACCTGGCCTCGTCCCTGCGGGCGGAAGCGATGTGACGCTCGTCAGTCGTTTGTACTCCCTGTGAGCGAGTCGATCGTGACAACGATTCGTCGTTCAGCTCGCATTCGCCAGAAACTCGGTCAGGATGGCATTGAACTCTTCCGGCTTGTCCATGTGCGGCCAGTGGCTCGTCTGGGTGATGAGCCGGCGCGGGATCTCGGGTGCTTGGGTGTGCAAGGACGAAGGTCCCTCGCCGTGCGGCGTGTCGACCAGAAGCTTCGCGCCTGGATAGGCCCGCAGCGCAGGCAGCGGGTCGTAGGCAAACAGCGCGCCGAAGATCGCGAGGGACGCGTCGCGGGGGATGCGCTTCATGTCGCTTCGAATTTGGCTTTCCACGTTCGGCTGGGCATCGCCGAGAAGTTTCTTCCAATATCCCTCGCTCACGTTGTCGTAATCGGCCCTCATCGCGTCCATGACCTGGTTGGCCTGGTCGGGCGCCGACTGCCCGGGCGTGCCGACGAGAACGAGACCAGCGACGCGATCGGCGTGTGCCCCCGCATAGGCGATGGCTGCCGAACCTCCCATGCTGTGCCCGATCAGAACGAACCGGTCCAGGTGCAATCCGTCCGCCACCGAAGCGATGTCCCCGGCCAGCGATTTCACGGCATAATCTCCAGACGCTGGCGCTTGCGACTTGCCGTGCCCACGCAGGTCGAACGCGACGGCTCGCCGCGTCGGCCGAAAGTACGCGAGCTGGGCCGACCAGTTGGCGCTGCTGCCGGCGTAGGAGTGAACGAACAAGAGCGGGAGTCCGTTCTTGCCGCCATCATCGACGTGCAAGCGACCAGCCGAACCGGTGATCTCCGGTGCACTCGGGCCTCCGCTTTTCTGCTCGACCTTGCGCGAGCAACCGAGCGCCGCCCCAATGGCGATGGCAACGATCGATGCGCCCCATGCGATGAACGAAAGCCTTCTGCGGTTGACCATGGTTGGCTCCTTTGCGCTCCTCGGCACCCCTGCCGCAACAAACGCATGGGGT
>DASWDH010000237.1:0-12554 GCA_036395495.1 Polyangiaceae bacterium | reverse complement strand
AACCAATACACGTCGAGCCGCGAACAGGAGATCAGCGAGATCTCGCGAGGACTCAAGCGTCTCGCCAAAGAGTTGCGGGTTCCGGTGATCGCTCTTTCGCAGCTGAACCGCGCCGTTGAAACGCGAGGAACGAAGGACAAGCGGCCTCAGCTTTCGGACCTTCGCGAATCGGGTGCCATCGAGCAGGACGCCGACAACATCGTTTTCATCTTTCGCGACGACTACTACGAAGCCGAATCCGATCAGCGGGGGATTGCCGAGCTCATCATTGCCAAGCAGCGCAACGGGCCGACGGGCAAGGTCAAGGTGCGCTTCGAAGCCGCCTACACGCGCTTCGACAACCTGGCCCAAGGCGAGTACGACCAGATGGATGGGGACGAGTAGTAGCTCGCGCGAGCCGGCAAGGCGGGCTTTTCTCGGATGGATGGCTCTATCGATCCTCGGATGTCCCACACCAGCGCAGGAGGGCGGGCTGTGGGCGATCGATACCGCCGGCCTTGCGGGGCGGCTCGTCCTTCTGTGCAATGCGGGGCATGCCGACCCGTTGTGCGCGACGGCGGCGGACGCATCTCTCGATCCGGATGCTGGCACGATGTCCGCGCTCGGTGCAGAAGGGGGCGACGATTAGCATGACTGCGTCAGATCTTGGCGATGACAGATCACGATCGGCAATGGCCGCGTGTCGGCCACGCGAACCAGTGTTATGGGGCCTCAGAATGAACGCGTGACCGTCCATTTTGGAATGATGCCGTTTGCTTGATGCGAAGCGCGCAACCCTTTACGGCCGGGCGCCGACGGGTCACCATCACGTTGTGCTGCCGCGCGGTCTCTCGCTCGTCTCGTTGACCGGATGCGTTGCCATCGCATCTTGCGGGGGCGGTCAATCGCCCGCCCACGACCCCATGGCCCCCGGATCCCTGATGACAAACCTAGGCACCCCTGCCGCCGCGGTTCCTGCTCGCACGCTACCCGTGCCGACGCGCCGCGACAATGTCGTAGAAAATTTGTTCGGCCGCGCGGTTCCCGATCCTTATCGCTGGCTCGAAGACGGCGAGAGCGAAGAGGTCCGGAAATGGACCGAGGAGCAAAATGCACTCACCCGTAGGGTGCTCGACCGCGTGCGCGATCGCGACACCCTCCATATGCGACTGAGCGAGCTTTTGGCGATCGGCACCATCGGCACGCCTGCGGTGCGCAAATTGGCGCCGCGTCTCGACCGCTATTTCTATACCCGGCGAGAGGGCCACCAGAATCAGCCAATTCTCTACGTCCGCGACACCGTGCGCGGCAAAGACGACGTGCTCGTCGATCCCAACGGCCTTTCCGCCGAGGGAACGACGGCGCTCGACTGGTGGTGGCCGTCCAACGACGGCCGGCTGCTCGCGTTCGGTCTGTCGCAGAACGGCGACGAAGAGAGCACGCTCTACGTGCGGGATGTCGAGAAGAGAAGGGATTTGCCGGACAAGATCGAGCGGGCGCGTTTCGCGTCCATCGCTTGGCTGCCCGACGGAAAGAGCTTCTACTACACGCGCTACCCGAAAAAGGGCACCGTCCCGGCCGGCGAGGAGAATTATCACCGCACGATCTTTCTCCACAAGCTCGGCGATGATCCCGAGAAGGACGCCTACGTCTTCGGCAAGGATCGCAAGATGACCGATTCGCCGGGCGTCGATATCTCGCCCGATGGTCGATGGTTGCTCGTCAGCGTGCACCAAGGTTGGGCGAAGAACGAGCTCTTCCTGAAGGATCTGAAAGGAAGCAAGACGCCGTGGTTCAAGTCGGTCGTCACCGGCGTCGAAGCGATCTTCGACGCGACGGTTTTGAACGACGTCATCTACATCCGCACCAACGACGGAGCCGCACGCTACAAGCTCTACGCCGTGGACCCCAAGAAACCCGACCGAAGCAACTGGAAAGAGATCATTCCCGAGGGCCCCGACGTTCTCAACTCGGTGTCGGTCATCGGCGAAGATCTGGTCGCCACCTATCTTTCCGATGCGTCCTCGCGCATCCGCCAGTTTTCGCGGACCGGTGAATCGAAGGGAGAGATCCCGCTTCCGACCACTGGTTCGAGCTCCGGCGCTTCCGGTCGATGGGATGGACGTGAAGCATTCTTCGATTTTTCGTCGTTTGCCGTGGCCCCGACCATCTTCCGTCTCGATTTGCGCTCTGGCAAAACGGAAAAATGGGAAGCCATCGAGGCGCCGATCGATCCTGCGGCCTTCGAAATCGAGCGGCTAAGGGCGGTCTCCAAAGATGGAACGCCGGTTCCGTTTTTCGTGGTCCACAAGAAAGGTCTCAAAAAGGACGGTCGAACGCCGACGCTGCTCACCGGCTATGGCGGGTTCAACATCAACGTCGTTCCGAGCTTCACGCGATCGAATTATCTTCTGCTCGAGCACGGAGGCATTCTGGCCATTGCCAACCTGAGGGGCGGCGGCGAATTTGGCGAAAAATGGCACCAGGCCGGCATGCTCGGCAACAAGCAGAACGTCTTCGACGACGCGATTGCGGTGGCCAGCGAACTGATAGGCAAGGGGTACACCGATCCGGCCCACCTCGGGATCATCGGAGGCTCGAACGGTGGGCTGCTGGTCGGAGCTCTGGTGACCCAGCGTCCGGATCTTTTCCGTGTGGCCGTGTGTCAGGTGCCGCTGCTCGACATGCTGCGCTACCATCGCTTTCGCATTGCGAAGCTCTGGGTGGCCGAATACGGCTCGGCCGAGGACGCCAAGCAGTTCGACTGGCTCTACGGCTTCTCGCCTTATCATCACGTCAAGCCGCGCACACCTTATCCCGCGGTGCTCTTCACGACTGCGGAAAGCGATTCGCGCGTCGATCCGCTCCACGCACGCAAAATGGCCGCCATGATGCAAGCGGCGACCTCCTCCGAGCACCCCATCCTCTTGCGCGTGGAGACCAAAGCCGGTCACGGCGCGGGCAAGCCGATCGCGAAGCTGGTAGAAGAAATGACGGACGTCTTCAGCTTTCTTTTTGCCGAACTCGACGTTGGGAGGTGAGTCATGCGTGCAGCCGTCTTGGAAGACAAGAAAAAGATCGTCGTCCGCGAAGTGCCGGATCCCAAAATTGGCCCGAGAGACGTTCTGGTGCGCTCGCGTGCCTGCGGGATCTGCGGCACCGACGTTCACATTTGGGAAGGGGAGTTCTTCCCCACTTATCCGCTGGTCCCCGGTCACGAGCTCGCCGGCGAGGTCGTCGACGTAGGCGGCGAAGTGAAGGGGCTTCGGGCCGGCGATCGCGTGATGATCGATCCCACCGTCACCTGCGAAGAGTGTTACTTCTGCATGACGCAAAGACAAAACCACTGTCTGTCGTGGAATGCCGTGGGCGTGACGCGCGATGGAGGCTTCGGGGAGCTCGTGCGAGTTCCGGCCAAGAATTGTTACCGTTTCGAGAAGGCATCCTTCTCCGAAGGGGCGTTCACCGAGCCGCTGGCGTGTGTCGTATTCGGGCAAGATCGGGCGCGCATCGACATCGGTTCGGAGGTGCTCATCTTCGGGGCCGGTCCCATCGGGCAACTGCACGTGCAGGCCTCGCGGGCGAACGGAGCCGCCTCGGTCACCATCATCGACACCGTCGAATCCAAGCTCGATCTCGCCAAGCGCATGGGCGCGGCGAACACCGTCATCGCCGACAACGCCATGGGTGACAAGCTCCGCAAGATCGCTCCTTACGGATTCGACGTGGTGATCGACGCGACGGGTAATCCCAAGGCGGTGAAGGACGCCATTCCCTTCATCAAGAATGG
Source organism: Polyangiaceae bacterium (assembly GCA_036395495.1). Classification (GTDB taxonomy): domain Bacteria; phylum Myxococcota_A; class Polyangia; order Polyangiales; family Polyangiaceae; genus DASWDH01. Next base: position 8,785 of record DASWDH010000237.1, on the reverse strand, counting down.
CGGCAAATTCCTGATCTTCGGCGTCTGCTCGCCAGAAGCGACGATCGAGATCAGCCCCTTCGAAATCTACCGGCGCGACCTCGAGATCATCGGCAGCTTCGCCATTCGCCGAACCTACGATCGCGCCTTCAAACTGATGGAAAACGGCATCATCAAAGTGAAAGATCTGGTCGCCGAACAGCTGCCGGTCGAAGAGCTGGCGCGCGGCATCGATCTCATGCGCACCGGCCAGGCCGGCATGAAGCTGCAAGTCACCTTTTCGTAGCGAACCGCCACGGCGCCAGGGTTTTTGGGTGGGCCTTGCAGACTGACACGTAGCGTGTCGTGCTCGATCGCTGAATCGACATCGCAGGCTGGCGCTGATCTATCCAACCAATCCTGGCGACCCTGGCGCCCTGGCGGTTGATTCCTCCTCGTCGTCCAGCCGTTCGCGATTTCGAGCGCAGCGCAGTGCGGCGTGCGCGGGTCAGGCGTATTTGTCGCGCAGGCGGCGGGCGGCTTCGGCCATGTTGCGAAGTTTGGCGTAGGCCTCGTCGATCGGGATATCGGCCGCGTTTCCGGGCGCGAAGCCGCAATCGGGGACCAGGGCGATCCGCTCCTTGGCCACGTGCGCGAGCGCTTGCTCGACACGTGAAACGATGACCTCCGGACTGTCGATGACTTCCCCGCGGCAATCGACGCAGCCGAGACCGATCTTGAAGCGGTGCGGAAGATCGGCGAGGCACCGCATGTCGCCGGCTGCCGGAATCGTGAACTCCATCATCAGCTGATCGACGTTGAGCCGGCGCAAAGGATCCATGATCGCATCGTAGGAGCCTTCTCCAACCCAGCCCTTGCGCCCCTTGTTGCGCCGGCAGAGGTGAACGGCGGTGTTGATTCCGCCGATATCGGAGACGACGCGGTTGATGAGATCCACGCAGTGCATCGCCTCCCGATCCGGATCGGCGAACTGATGGCGCACCGCGGGGTCGACGAAGAGACATAGATGCGGATCGTCGAGCTGCACGGTGTGAACACCGGCGTCGCGCAGGCGGACGATCTCCTCGCGCAGAACGGGAATCACTGCATCGGCGAACGCTTCGCGGGTCGGATACGCCGCCCTGGAGAGCTTCTCGTCCCACATGCGTACGCTGAGCAAGTAGGGGCTCGGGAGGGCCACTTTGATCGGTCGCGCCGTGTGCGCGATGGCGAATCGCGCGTCTTCCGCGAGAAGCCCCGGGTGCAGAGGGCGAACTTCGCCGGTGACCGTATGCCAATATTTCCCGTCACGCGCCGGGCTCGAAAATGCACGGGAGAAGCCGGTAGCGATATCGGCGATGACGGCGATGTACGAGAAGCGCCGCCACTCGCCGTCGCTCACGATGTCGACCCCCGCTGCCTCCTGCAGCGCAATGGCGTAAGGGACGGACGCATCGAGCAGTCGATGCCGAGTCGGGTCGTCGATCTTTCCTTGGTGGTAGTCGTCGAACAAATCCTTCAGGAACAGAGGTCGCGGCATCGATCCGACGACCGTCGTCGGAAACAGCGCGGGCGCGGTCACGATGGATGCTCCCACCAGGAGGCGGCGAGCCCTCGATCCTCGAGGGTATCGATCTCCATGTAGCCGCCATGCGTGTCGACGCGATGAAACGACGAGCCGCCCTCGATCATGTCCTGCAGAAGGTCGATGAGGTAGGCGCGCTCGAAGGTGCGCTTCTCACGGAAGATTTTTCCGGCGAACCTCTCGCTGGCCCGGTCGAACGCCTGCGCCAGCTCGCTCGCTCCCTCGGCGGTGAACTTGGTCACCCCGATGAACTCGCCGGCGGCGACCTCCGAACGGATGGTTCTGGAAAGCTCGACGACGCGGTCACCTTCGGCGCGAAGCTTTTCGGCGTCGCTCTCCGGGTGCTGCGTGCGGTGGACGTAACGCCGCCGCCAGTCGGTGTCGCAGCCCAAAACCTTGTCGTACGGCGATGCGAGGAGATCGCGCACGACGTCGCCGCGATAGACGATGTCCGCGTACGTCGAAACGAAACCATCGCGCAGGTGCTCGCGCGCCGTGAGCAGCGAAAGAAGGATGTTGTTGTGCTCCCAGTCGCGGTTCTCGACGTACGTGAACTCCGGGTAGCGAGCCTGAATGACGTCCGCGCGATAGCCACAGATGAACACCACGTCTCGTTTGGAAAATCCGCCGGCGGAGAGCGCCTCGAGAATCCATTCCAACATGGGTCGCCCCATGATCGAGACGAGGGTTTTCGGTATCTCCTCGGTCAAGTGCTGGAGTCGGCTGCCGCGGCCGGCGCCGATGATGACGGGGCGCATCGTTGCCAGATACCACGCCTCCGACGCTTGTGGCAGGATGAACCATGCCTTTTCGCTCTTCCCGTTCTCCGGCCAGCGGCACGCCGGTTCTCGCCAGCGACGAAGTCATCGCGCTTCTCGACGAGGGGCTTTCCCCGAATGCGATGTTGGCCTTCGATGCGGACGGCACCCTCTGGAGCGGCGACATTGGCGTGGAGACGTTCGAATCGGTGCTCGACAAGCGCGCGCTGCGGCGAGATGCGCTCGAAGCCTTGCAGGCCGAAGCTCGGCTCTATCGTGTGCCGCTTCACGACGACCCCAACGACCAGGCCCGCCAGCTTCACGATGCCTACCAGCACGGCGCCTATCCGGAGGAACGCGCTTTTCCCATGATGGCTTGGGCGTTCGCCGGCTTTCGAACGAACGAGATGCGAGCCTTCGGGCGCGAGGTCGTGCAAGATGGGGCGCTCGCCACCCGTGTACACCCCGAGGTTCTGCCCATCCTTCGGTGGGCGGCGAAGCGCGCCCTGCCGGTCTACGTCGTCTCGGCCTCGCAGGCAGGCGTCGTGCGCGTGGCGGTCGAGCTCTTGCAGCTTCCGATCACCGACGTCTTCGCCATGTCGCCGGATGTCGAAGATGGGGTGCTACAGCCGCGGCTCATCGAACCGGTGACTTACGGTGCCGGCAAGACGGCGGCATTGCGAGCGAGCGTGCCCGACAAAATTCTGCTCGGCGCCTTCGGCGACAGCCCATTCGATGCGGCGATGCTTCGCGAGGCGAAGGTTGCGGTCTGCGTACGACCCAAACCGGACTTTCTGACCGGGGCGCGTTGTCCGGGGTTGATCGAGCTCTTGCCGCGCGATTCATGACTTGCGCGCTCTCACGCCGCTCGCTCGTATTGGGTTCGCTGCCGATGGCGCTTCTCGCCGGTTGCGCGGGGGGCCGCAGGGACGCGAATCGCGCCGCCTTCTGGTACAGCTACGGGGGCAAGAACCGCGAAGTGCTGGAACGATTGCTGGCGCGATTTCACCGCGAGCATCCCCCGACTCGCATCCACGCGACGTTCCAGGGCGATTACTTCGAAGCGCTCGCGAAACTGCGCACCGCGATCGCCGCCCGCGCCGCGCCCGCCATGAGTCACGTCGTTGCCGAGGTCGTGCCCTATCTGGCCGAGGCGGGCGTTCTCGAGCCTCTCGACAGCTATAAAGGAGCCTCCGCGCTCGATCTTCTGCCGGGCTTGGACCAAGCGGGTACGTACGTCGGCGGCGCAGGGCGGCCTCTCGTGGCCGTTCCGTTCAATCGTTCGACGCCGATCATGTACATGAACGGCAGGCTGCTCGACCGCGCGGGCGTCGAACGGCCGGAGACTTGGGATGACCTGAGAGAGGCGGCCAACCGCCTCACCGAGCGGCGAGGCTCCGAGGTGAGCGTGTGGGGCTTCGAATGCCCCGTGTCATGGTGGTTTTGGGTCGCCCTCGTTGCCGCGGCGGGGGGCAAACTGGTGGACCCAGATGGCCGAATCACGCTGGGAGACGAAGCCGGGGTGCGCGCGCTCGAGTGGTGGCAGACGCTCGTGCACCGCGATCGCGTGATGCGCCCTCCACTCGGTCGCGATTACAATGCCTGGCAAGTTACGACGCAGGATTTTCTTTCCGGTCGAGCCGCGATCTTGTGGTCGACCACGGCGTTTCTACGCTACATCGAAGAGAACGCGCGGTTCGAGGTGCGCGTGGCTCCTCTGCCGGGCAATGTCAAGCGTGCGGTTCCCACCGGCGGAACCTTCTTCGTGCTTCTGCGCGGCGCGCGCGGGCGCGAAAAGCGGGCGGCCTGGGAATTCCTCAGATGGATGGTCATGCCGCGCCAGACCATCGAATGGGCGACCAGCACCGGCTACCTGCCGGTCACCGGATCGGCGGTCGAAGAGCTTACCCAGAGCGGCTACTATGCCGCGCATTCGAGCGACCGCGTGGCGCTCGATCAGCTCGCCTCGGTGGAGCCGTGGCCCTGGTCGCCGAACCTGTTCCGTGTGCAAAGGGAGATCATGGATCCTCTGCTGGAAGACGCCGTCCTCTCCGGAGGGACCCCCGCCGTGCTGCTCGACCGAGCGCGGCGCGAGGCGCTCTCGCCATGAAACCGGCGCACCGCGCCGAACCCTATTGGATGCTGGCCCCGACGCTCGCTCTGCTCGGGCTCTTCTTCCTTTACCCACTCTTCGTGGCAACGAAGCAAAGTCTTTACAGCTGGGACCTTCTCACGCCAGCGAAGTACGTCGGCTTCGCCAATTATCAGGTCCTTTGGGAGCGCGGCGAGCTCTGGCGAGCATTCCGCAACACTCTCGTCTACAGCTCGGTCGTGGTGGCGGGCTCGATGACCTTCGGGTTGGCGTTCGCGCTCGCCCTCGATCGTCCGGGCAAAGTCGCAGGTTTCGTGCGAAGCGCAGTTTTCAGTGCCTACGTCGTCTCGTGGGTCGCGGTGGCGCTGCTCTTCATGTGGCTCTTGGACAGCGAGATGGGACTCCTGTCGCGCCTCGTCGCGTTTCTCGGTCTCCCGAAGAAAAACTGGCTCGGCGATCCCGACATCGCGATCTACACGCTCGCCGTCGTCTCGGTCTGGAAGATCACCGGCTACGCGATGATCGTGTTCTTGGCCGGCCTGCAAGATATCCCTCCCGTTTTGCACGAAGCAGCTTCGCTCGATGGCGCCGGGGCTTTGGTTCGATTTTCGCGGATCACCTGGCCGCTCCTGCGGCCGAGCGCCTCTTTCGTCGGAACGACCAGCCTCATCATCTCGTTTCAGGCGTTCGACGTCGTGCGGATCATGACCCAAGGGGGTCCCGTCCACGCCACCGAGCTTTTCGTCTACGCGATCTACGAGCAGATCTTCATGAACTTGCGCGTCGGCAGGGCGAGCGCCCTCGTCGTGGTGTTCAGCGCACTCATTCTCGGACTGACCGCGTTGCAGCTCCGTGTTTGGCGCGGCCGAGGTACCGCGTGAAGCTCCATCTCGTCCTTTCCCGCGTGCTCGCATTGGCCGCCGCCATCCTGTGGGTCGGGCCCTATTGGTGGATGCTGATCACGTCATTCAAAACGTTGCCTGAGCTGCTCGAATCGCCCCTCTCGCCGTGGCCGGCCACCTTGACTTTTTCCGCTTATCGCGAGGTGTGGCTCAGCGTGCCCATGGCCCGCTACCTCGCCAACACGGCGCTGATGGCGCTCCAGATCGCGCTGCTCCAGATCGCGCTCGGCCTGCCGGCGGGGTTCGCGCTCGCCAAGCTTCACTTCGTCGGAAAGAAGATCGCGTTCGGGTTGGTTCTCGTGTGTTTGCTCGTTCCGGCGCAGGTGACGTTCGTGCCGGTGTTCCTCTTCCTTGGCCAGGTGGGGCTCGTCAATACGATGGCCGGCCTGGTTCTGCCCTTCGGTGCCAGCGCGCTCGGCACCTTCCTCGTGCGACAGGCGCTTCTGTCGGTGCCCGACGAGCTCATCGAAGCGGCGCGGCTCGACGGCGCCAGCGACGCGTACATCGTCTACGTTCTTTTGGCTCCCATCCTGCGCCCCACGCTCGCCGCACTCTTCTTGCTCAGCTTCGTTTTTCACTGGAACGACTACTTCTGGCCCTTGGTCATGACGACCGACGATCGCATCAGAACGATCCCCCTCGCCATCGCCCTCTTGCGCGAGCAGGGTACCGGCGTGCGATGGCACCTCGTCATGGCAGGCAATGTCATTCTGAGCGCGCCCATCCTCGTGGTTTTTGCACTCACGCAGAAGCACTTGATCCGCGCGGTAACCGCGAAAGGACTCTGATCCAGAAGTCAACGGGCCATGCCGGCGTCCGAGTGGGGCGCCACGGCATCACGACGGGCGACCTCGACCCGATTGCGACCGGCGTATTTCGCACGGTAGAGAGCTTCGTCACTCGCCTTCACGAGCGCGCGCGGCTCGAGCTCATTGCTCTTCTCGCGCGACGCGACGCCGATGCTGGCCGAGAGCGGCATGCCGTGCAGAATCTGAGCGGTAATCTCGCCGCGCAGTCGGTGGGCGAGGTGCTCGGCTTCTGCCGAGCTCGTGTTGGGCAGGAGTACCGCGAACTCGTCTCCGCCCTGGCGCGCGACCACGTCGAAGCTGCGCACCGCCCTCTTGAGCACCTCCGCGACCAGCCGGATGGCTTCGTTGCCGGCGTCGTGTCCGTGTTCGTCGTTGATCGTTTTCAGATGGTCGAGGTCGAGCGTGATGAGCGAAAGAGGATGCCCGTAGCGGCGCGAACGTTCGATCTCGCGCTCGAGGCTCTGGGCGAGGCTCCGATAATTGGCGAGGCCGGTGAGAGGATCGGTGAGGGCGTCGGCGCGCAGGCTCGCCTCGCGCGTCACCGACGCGACGATACGCGCAATGCGCGCGGTGAGTTCGTCGGGATCGAAGGGCTTGGTCACGTAATCCGCAGCGCCGAGCGAAAGGGCGCGCACCTTCGTCTGGGGGTTGGTCTGGGCCGACAGGAACATGAACGCTGGTTCTCGATCGCCGCTGGCTCGCAGCGCCTGCACGATACCGAAGCCGTCGAGCACCGGCAGGTTGAGGTCGACGATCGCCAGGTGGAAAACCTGCGAGCGCAAAGCGGCGAGGGCCTCACCACCGTCTTTGGCGAGCGTGAGTTGATATCGGCTAGAAAGAAGCTCGCTCAGAACCTCGAGGATCTCGTCGTCGTCGTCGGCGATGAGAAGGGGTGGCGATGCGAGCGACTCGAGGGAAAAGACGCCCGAGGGAAACGCCCTTTCGCTCGGAGGGGTGGGCGGACCCCAAGCCTCGAGCTTGGCCAAAAGACGTCCGAGCTTCTGCGCTTGCCTTTCGATCGCCGACGCCGACCGCCTCTGGTCGTCGTTCAGCCCGCCCTTGGAACCGTCGAGCAGAATGCGCACCTGTCCGCGGATCACGCCGAGGGGACCGCGGAGGTCCTGGAGCCAGGTAGCGCCGCTGACCGATTCCGATTCGTGACCCCCATCGACGATCGGGGGCGGCGCGCTGCTGCTGCTCATTCTTCCACCAGCCGCCGCACCTCGCGGATCAAGAGGTCGGTGGTGAACGGTTTGGTGACTGCGCTGTCCGCGTCGCATCCTGCAGCGACGACGCGGGTGTCTTCGGCACCCGAAACGACGAGCACCCGCGTGTGCGAGCATCTGGGGTCACGCCGCAGCGCCGCGCACACCTCTTCTCCACTTACCTCAGGCATGATGAGATCGATGATCGCGACGTCGGGCGCGCGTTCCGCAGCGCGGGCGAGCGCCTGACGCCCGCTGAACGCACGCCGCACCCTCCAGCCCTGCTGCTCGAGCGCTGCTGCGACGAGGCTCACCGCGTCGACTTCGTCGTCGACGACGAGGATGTCGAGCGGCTGAGCGGTGCGTGCCGGCACGCGACCCGTCGTCGGCTGCTGGCCAGGGGGTACCGATTTGCGCCACGGCGGCGCATCCCGTTCGGTCCCAATCTCGACGCGAAGCGGGACCTCTCCACGCACGGGTCTCACCACGTTGAGCAGCCAACCTTCTCGTCGCTGCAGTCCGTCGTCGCTTTCGAGCATCAATGGTTCGAGCTGCTCGGAAGGTCCAAAAGGAGGAGGAGCGCCGTGCCACACGGCGGTCAGGCGGCTGTCGTGTTCGCGAACCGCGGAAAGCCGCGCCAGCAGATGCCCATCTTTCAATACACGCACGACCATTGCTCCTCCCGCAGAGCTCTATGCAAACACGTGCCCGCGGTCGACGGTCGGATTTTTCACAAATCTGTTCGGCCGTCACCCGCGCTCTTACGACATAGGTCCGAGCGCTACAAATGTCCCGAGGGCTGCGCCGTCAGAGCTTCGCCGGTCGAAGCTTTTGCGTTGTCGGACGGGCTCGCCGCGCCGGCAGCGGGGACCACGCCATTGCCATTCTTGGGCAGGAGATGATCGGCTGGGAGGGGTCGATCTCTCTCGCGCTCGCGGCGAACGAGCGGCATGGTGGGCGTGGGCGACGAAGCGAAGTTCGAGTCTGGTGCGCACGAAAGAGTCATGGCGGCCTCAGGCGTCGCGCTCACACTCGCGCGTACCCACTGCGCGGTCGCGAAAGCGGCGAATGCGGATGTGGCTCCGATGGCCCAAGCCGTCGTCCAATGCAGCGCCCGCCTCGGTCGCGCGGTGCGCGGCGCTTGCGGACTCGGCCCGGAAACGGTGCGTTCCAGCTGGCCTCGCGTGATGGGCTCCAGCAGTTCGGCGAGCTCGGCTCCCGAAGCTGGTCGCTCCCACGGGTCTTTCGCCAGACAGCGTAAGATCACTTGTTCCAGTCGAGGGTCGACGCGCCGGTGCAGCGAGGAGGGCCGCGGCGGGCGTTTTTTCACGTGCATCGACGCGACTTCGAGCGGCGAAGTAGCCACGAACGGGAGCATGCCCGTGGCAAGCAAGAACATGATGACTCCGCAAGAGTAGAGGTCGCTTTGTGGAAGCACTTCGGCCGAGGCGGCCTGCTCGGGGCTCATGTAGTACG
>DASWDH010000236.1:0-12357 GCA_036395495.1 Polyangiaceae bacterium | reverse complement strand
TCGGCGACGCCTGGTACCTGTCGGCTGCAGCCTGGTGGCCGGCGCTTTCGGGCCTTTTCCTGGCGCGCAGTCGCGAGCAGAGCGACCCCTCGACCGAAAACAGCTGGGCGATCATCGGAGCTCTCACGGGTCTCGGGCTGGCCACGACTTCGCTCGCCGTCGGAGGTGGTATGAGCGAAGGAGGCGCGCTGATGACGCACTCCGGAGGCGCGTTCGGCACGCTCCTCGGCGGCATGAGCGAGTTTGCCGTTCGAGGGACGACCGAGGGCAAAGCTCCGTATCGTGGACTGGGGATCGGCGCGGCGGCTGGCGTGGTGGTGGCGGGCACCGTCGCGATTTGGCTGGATGTCGAGCCCTCGCGCGTCCTTGCGATCGATCTCGGCGCCGGGCTGGGAGGACTCGCGGGTGCGGCGGCCACGAGCCCCTTCATCTTTCGCGAGCGGACCGCCGCGGGCGACCGCGTTTTTCTCATCACCACCATGGGCTCGACGCTCGCCGGCGGCGTCGCAGCGTGGTTCTGGACGCGCAGACCCTCACCCCCCAAGGCGCGAGCATGGATGACCCCCTACGCCGGCGTCATCGGCGAGTCGCTCTCGGCCCGTGGCGAGCGCTCGCCTGCTCTCGGTGTCGGTCTTTCCGGCACGTTCCGCTAGACTCCGTCGTCCATGGCCGAGCAGCGTTTTCTCGTCGAAGCGGGGCAGTCGGGAGAACGCTTGGACAAGTTCGTCGTTTCCGTGGTGCCGGGGCTCGGACGCAAGGGAGCGAGGCGCCTGTTCGAAGAGGGAAAGATCCGCATCAATGGCAAGCGGTCCCACAAAGGCGAGGTCGCCCGCGAGGGAGACGAGGTCACCATCGCGCTGCCCGATGCGATGAGCCCCGATGCGGTGCCCGAGCCGAGCGCTTCGCTCTCCGTGCGGTTCGAGACCGGCGACGTCGTCGTCACCGAGAAGCCCGCGGGCCAACCCACGGCGCCGCTACGCGACGGAGAGACCGGTACGCTGGCGAACGCGCTGGTGGGTCGCTACCCGGAGATGGCCGGTGTCGGTCATTCGCCGCGCGAACCGGGGCTCATCCATCGACTCGACACCGATACGTCGGGGCTCGTGGTCGCGGCGCGAACGTCGGGCGCCTTCGAGTCACTCTCGAAGGGACTCAAGAGCGGTGCCCTCGAGAAAGCCTACTTGCTCGTTTGCCACGCCGAAGGGCTCGCCTCCTCAGGGGAGATCGCGATTCCGATTGCGCATCACCCCAAGGACAAGAAACGGATGTACGCCTGCCTGCATCCGCGCGACGTTGCACGTTACCGCCCCCGGCCGGCATCGACGACGTTTCGCGTCGTCCGCACGCACGGCGAATGGGCGCTCGTCGAGGCTCGCGCGAGCGCCGCCATCCGTCATCAGATTCGCGTGCACATGGCGGCCATCGGCCACCCGCTCGCCGGCGACGCTCTGTACGACGGGCCACCCATCGCCGGGTTGAAACGGCACGCACTGCACGCGAGCCTCATTGCCTGGAAGGGAGATGCGCTCGTCGCGGCCTTCGAAGTCCGCTCCGAGCTTCCTCCCGACCTCGGCTTTCTCGTGCCATTCTGAGGCAGCACCTAGCATTACTGCGTCAAGTTCCCGCTACCAGATCGTTGCGCCGGAGTAGCCATGCCCCACGAAACGACTGACCGGAACACGCTTTCGGCAACGCGGAAGTGGCGACGCCTCGCGGCCAGTGGCCTCTGAAACGCTGTTCCGACGGCCTCGCCGTCATTTACCTGGCCGACGCGCCGCAATTGCCGTTCGTGATCTGTCATGGCCAAGATCTGAGGCAGTCATGCTATGCGACGGGGTGGCGCGGTGGGGTGAGGGGCTTGCGGGGTGTTTGCACGCGTATCCGACGATGGGGATCGGCGGGTCGAACGCTGGCTCGAGCAGGCGCGCCGGCCGCGCGGATGGTGGGAGGTGCGGTTTCGACGGCGCGCGCGAGGAGCCGGGCGGCGAGAGCGCTCGTCATCGCGACCGTCGGCAGGCGCGGCTGGAGGACGGTCACGCGCTCGTCTGCCCTCCGACCGCGCACCCATCGCGAACCGGGCAGAAGGCGGAGAAAAGCGTCGTGGCAAGGGCTGGCGTCGATGACGCGAATCAAGATCTCCGGTAGATGGATGCAGCCGCCGAGCCCACCTGCCGCGACGAGACCGACCTCGATCGCGGTAAACCCACGCAGCGGAACTTTGGGCGCGCAGAGCACTCTCAACTCGTCGAACTCGCCGCTGCCGGTCGGCAGGCGCGCCCACGCGATCGCCCGAATTCCTTCCAAGGCTCGGAGCTTTCCGGCAATGCGGGCCAAAATGGATCCGGACCCGAACAATGGGTGCGGGCGCAGCTCGCGCAAGCGACCCGTGCCAAAGAGGGGAACGAGCGCGGCGCTGTTGAACCCGACCAAGTAGGCGCCATAGGCGGACACGCGTGAGGCGGCGTACGCCGCCGCCACCGCGACGGCGATGGCTAGGCCGAACAAGATACGGCCGGTGCGTGTGCTCGCGTCGAGCCAGGCGTCGGAAGGGGCAGGCGGCTTGGCGAAGGCCTCCCGGTCGGCGAGTGGGAGCCATCGACCCGGTCCGCGGGCACGAAGGTGCCAAATGGGAGGCAGGTACCAGGTGAGCGCCATGGCGAGGAGCACCAGGAGCGTTCCCCACCACGGGTCGTCGAGCTTGAGTTGCAGCGCGATACCGAGTGCCAGCACGGGTCCCGAAAAGAGAATGCGGAGCGACGTCGGGATGGGCACCAACGGGCGCGGGCGTGCGATCCCCTTCGCGTGACGACTCACCTGCCGCGCCTTGCACGCGACGAGCACCGAAAAGCCGAGGAGCAACGCCCCGCCCGCCGCGGCGTAGGCGGCGCGTTGCTCGAGGGGCACGAGTTTGGGGGGCGGGGGGGGAGGGGGCGGACGCAGACGGGGATCGCTGCTGTCGTCGAAGGCACGCGGGTCGACGCGCACGGCCCAGGTGACGGCTTCGCTTCGCGCGACGTGAGGGCGGATCAACTCGACCTCGTCGTGGTCGGCCGAGCGCTTCACTTCGGAGAGGAAAACGCCGACGTCGAGGTCGTCAGTCTCCCCCTCGTCGGCGTTCGCTCCGATGCCGGAGGCGCGTGGCTCCGTGGGAGCGGCCGGCAGGACGAAAGTGCACCGGGCGTTGTCGTGCCCCTCCTGCCAGATGGGTCCCGTCCATCGAACGCGTAGCATGGCGCCATCGCGCCGGATGTTGTCACCGGTCAGCAGGTTCTTGCGGTAGCGCACATGGAACAGAAAGATGCCTCGCGAAAGCCCGCGCCCTCCGGCGACGTTGACGCGCAACGCGCCGTCCGGGCGCGGCATCACTTGAAGCGGAATCGTCGGGCCGGGTTTCTCGGTTTGCGCCGAGATGACGGTGCCGTCATCGAGCGGAATCACGTCGCCATCGGCTGCCGCGAGATCGAACGACCGCAGCGGACCCCCATGGATGCGCATGGTGATGCCGTGATCGATGGTCGCCGAGCCGAAGCGATCGACTTCCACCCGGACGTCGTCGGAGATGAGATGCGTCTCCACCCAAGCGGATGCCGGCGTCGCCGTGAGCCCGAGAGCCATGCCGCTCAGCGCGATGAGGAGCACCTTTACCTTCATTATCCTACATCTGCTTACCCAACCCGGCCCATGCGGTACAACTTTTCGAAAGTAGTAGGCAATTCTTCGGGCGGGCATTTACATAGCGGCAGGGACAGGGGAAGGTCCTCTCGATGATTCGCGCGGCCCCACATTTCTGGTGGCTCCGATGGCTTTCGTCAGCCTTTTGGATCTCGTTGACCTCGTGCGCGGGCAGCTCGGCCCCGACCGCCCCTCAGCCCGGCGGACAACCGGCCGCGGCGCGCAACGTGGTTCTACCCCTACCCGAAGAAGGGCACTTGGCTGATTTACGACAGCTCACCTTCGGGGGCGAGAACGCCGAGGCCTACTGGTCGTTCGACGGCATGCAGCTCATTCTCCAAGCGCGTCCTGCGACCGCTGCCTGCGATCGCATCTTTCGAATGTCGATCAACGAGAGCGCCCCTTCGTTGATCCCCGTCTCCAGCGGCAAGGGGGCCACGACCTGCTCGTATTTTTTGCCCGGCGACCAAGACGTCATCTTCGCGTCGACGCACCTCGGCGGAGACGCGTGCCCGCCGAAACCCGACCACAGTCAGGGTTACGTGTGGGCGCTTCATGACTCGTACGACATTTTCCGCGCCAAAGCGGACGGCACCGGGCTCGTGCGTCTCACCGACACGCCTGGCTACGACGCGGAAGGGACCGTCTGCCCGAAGGACGGGTCGATCGTCTTTACCTCCGTGCGCGATGGCGACATCGACCTTTACCGCATGGACCGAGACGGCAAGAACGTCCAGCGGCTGACCAGCACGGTGGGCTACGACGGCGGCGCGTTCTTCAACGCCGATTGCACGAAAATCGTTTGGCGGGCGTCGCGCCCGAAACCCGGAGCTGAGGCGGACGAATACAAACGTCTTTTGGCAAAGCGGCTCGTCAAGCCGACCAAGCTCGAGATCTACACGGCGAATGCCGATGGCAGCGATCCGGTGCAGATCACGTACCTCGACGCCGCCTCGTTCGCCCCCTTCTGGCACCCATCCCAAAAACGCGTGCTCTTCTCGTCGAACTACGGCGATCCGAAGGGGAGGGAATTCGATCTCTGGGCGATCGACGTGAACGGCACGAATCTCGAGCGCGTCACCTTCGCGCGCGGATTCGACGGCTTTCCGATGTTTTCGCCCGACGGCAAGTACCTCGCCTTTTCGTCGAACCGCGCGACCGCGCCCGGGTCGCACGACACCAACGTGTTCGTCGCGCGGTGGGTCGATTCGGCGCCCAAGCCGGTGGCCGAGCTTCCGGCGGACCGCATTTTCGCCGACATTCGTTGGCTCGCCGATCCTTTGCGAGAGGGGCGCGGCGTGGGGACCACGGGTCTCGCGGCCGCCGGTGAATACCTGGAAAAGCGCTATCGCGATCTCGGGCTGGCCCCCGCCGGCGACGGCGCAAGCTACCGACAACCCTTTCCGGTGACGACGGGCGTCAAAGTTCTCCCCGAGACTTCGCTCAAGATCGCCAATGCGCTGGTGGCGCGCGATGCCATGGCGCCCGTCGGCTACTCCGCCCCTGGGGAAGCGAAGGGGGAGGTCGTGCTGGCGGGTTACGGGATCAGCGCGAAAGATCTCGGTGTCGACGACTACGACAAGCTGAACGTGAAAGGGAAGATCGTCGTCGTGCGACGATTCGTTCCGGAAGGGGGCAAGTTCGAAGACCGCGACGCTCAGCGCCGTTACGGCGACATTCGACACAAGGCCTGGACCGCGCGTGAAAAGGGGGCCAAAGCGCTCATCGTCGTCGACGCGCCGGAGCCCCCTCGTGACGCGCCGAAAGATTGGAAGCCGCCGGAGGAGGCTCCGTTACCAGAGCTCCATGCCGAGGGTTACAGCGATGCCGGCATCCCGGTCGTCGTCGTGAAGCGCGCGGCCGCCGGCTCCCTGGTCGACCAGCTCGCGAAGAAGAAGCCGGTGCGAGCCGAGCTCAAGGTGGGGCTCGAGGCGACCAAGCAAGACGTGTTCAACGTGGTGGCGCGACTTTCGGCTGCGGCGCCGGACTCGGCGCGCCTGCCCGGCGTGGTCGTGCTGGGGGCCCATTACGATCACCTCGGCATGGGCGGGCGCGACTCGCTCGCACCCGACAAGCACGAACCGCACCTCGGCGCGGACGACAATGCCTCCGGTACGGCGGCGCTGCTCGAAGCCGCCCGCCAGCTCGCCCTGCAAAAAGACGAGCTGCGGCGCGACATCCTTTTCATCTCCTTCTCGGCTGAAGAATCGGGCGTGCTCGGCTCGACGCATTTTACGAGGGCTCCGCCGGGCAATGTAAAAATGGGGGACGTCGTCGCCATGATCAACATGGACATGGTCGGGCGCATGCGCGAAAACCGAGTGAGCGTCCTGGGAAGCGATTCCGCCGAAGAGTGGAAGCACCTGCTCGAGCCTGCGTGTGCGAAAGCCCGCATCGAGTGCGGCGGGGGCGGAGATGGCTACGGGCCGAGCGATCAGACGCCGTTTTATGCTTCGGGAGTGCCCGTCGTGCAGTTTTTCACCGGCTCGCATGGCGACTACCACAAGCCGAGCGACGCGCCCGAGCGGATCAACGCCGCAGGATCCGCGCAAGTCGTCGTCGCCGCCCTCGAGCTCGCCAAGGCCGCCGACCTGCGCGAGACGCGCCTCACGCTGAAGAAGATTCCGCCCCCCGCCCCCCGCGGCGACATGCGAAGCTTCAACGCGTCGCTCGGCACGATCCCGGACTACGCCGGTCCCCCCGGCGGAAAGAAAGGGGTGCTGCTCGCCGGCGTTCGCGCAGGCGGCGCGGCAGAAGCGGGGGGACTACGTCGCGGGGACATCCTCATTCGGCTGGGCGCTCACGGTATCGCGAGCGTCGAAGACCTGATGTACGTGCTGAACGCGTCGAAGCCGGGCGAGCGCGTGACGGCCACCATCGTACGTGACGGCAAGGAGCAGAAGATGGACGTCACCTTCCAGGAGAGCCACCGCCCGAGGTGAGCGCGCTCACTGAACGATGAGCGAGGGCGTGCCGCAGAGCAGGCCGAACGCGTCGATCGCACCACCGGAACGCCCCGCATCGCCGACGGCAATCTGGCCCGCCGGACAATTGATGGCCGTGAAAGGACTGCCTCCCGGCCCGCCGAGGCCGGCGAGCGTTGCCGTGGCGCCCAGCGCGAGCGTGAAGTTCGGGGAGGCACCGGAGATCGTGAGCGGTGCGCAGATGAAAGCCAGTTGGTCGATGAAGCCCCCGGATCGACCGCCGAACCCGACCACCATCTGGTTGGCGGAGCACATGCGATTTTGCGTCTGTGACCCGGGCAACGTGCCGTGCTGGGTAAGGGTCTCGGCCTGCGCCGTCACGACGGCGTAGGGACCGGTGCCGCTGATCGAGAGCTTGCCGCAGATGGCTCGGAAGCTCCGCAGGTAGTTCGTCGATGCGTCAGGGGCGTCGACGGTTCCCGTGTAGCCGATGACGACTTCGTTCGTTGCGCAGGTGTCCCTGAACGCGCCGCCGCCGGCGCTAGGAGCCTGCAGCGCGGTCGCGTTTTGGCCGGTCACGGTGATGCCCGTCGGCTTATTGACCGTGCCGGCATCCATTCCGCCCGATCCGCCGCTCCCTGCGCTGCCGCCTGATCCCCCGTCGCCTCCGCTGCCACCCGAACCCCCCGCTCCTCCGCCCCCACCTCCCTCCCCGGCGCTTCCGCCCGCGGCCGTCGTGCCGGTGTCGCCCCCGGCGCCGGTTTCGGTGCCCCCGCTGCCGCCACCGCCGCTGGTCACGCCGCCACTTCCGACGGACCCGGTCGGGGAACCGCCCGTGCCCGGGCCGGATACCGCTCCGCCACTGCCACTGGTAGCCAATGGCTCATCGAGGGGGGAGTCGACGGCGCGCGCGCACGCGAAGCATACCAAGGCAAGACTGCATCCGAAACTGACGCGGATACGGATGTAGCGGCTCTTCGTTGCGAACATAGACCCCCGAACTTGGTCCATTCTACCTCTATAGGGGGGGTTGCCGAAGCGACCGGCTCATTTCCCCGAGCGGGGCGTGTCCGCGTTCATCGAAAGGCGTGAATCTACGGCCCAAGTGATGCTGTCGCACCACGCGCACATCGTGCGCCGCACTCGAAACGGGCACCTAATGGCCGAACTTTTCCGCGGCGAGCGGCGGTATGCGAATTGCTGAACGCAAAGCGAGGCTCACATGGCGCACCCTACTTCTTGGATCCAAGCTTTCGAACACGGACGCGCTGCGTTACAGGCGCGGCTCACTTTGCG
Source organism: Polyangiaceae bacterium (assembly GCA_036395495.1). GTDB lineage: Bacteria > Myxococcota_A > Polyangia > Polyangiales > Polyangiaceae > DASWDH01. The sequence continues at coordinate 4,465 of DASWDH010000236.1, read as the reverse complement.
TGGTCCGCGCGCTTACGGCGACACCCACGACATCGCTCTCGCGCTGCTTGGCGCCGGCGCGACCGAATGTCGCTCCGGCAAGGCGCTCGATCTCGGTGCCGGCCGCGGCGAGCTGTCAGCGCGGCTCGCGGCGGTTGGCTACGACGTCACCGCCGTCGAGCGATACCGGCCGCAGTTCAGGGCGGCCGTGCCGCTGGTCGACGCCGATCTCAACCAGGTCTTTCCCTTCGACGACGCAACATTCGACATCGCGATGGCGGTCGAGATCCTCGAGCATCTCGAGAACCCCCGCTTCTTTCTGCGCGAGCTCTGGCGCGTTTTGCGGCCCGGCGGCACGGCGATCGTGTCGACACCGAATCTGACGTCGCTTCTGTCGCGCGTTCTCTTCGCGTTCGTAGGGCAATGGGACCTCTTCTTCAATCATCCGTGGCGTCTTCGCGATCCGTACTCTTCGCTCGTGCACGGCCACATCACCCCGATGCCGCGGTGGCTCGTCGAGCACCACGCGCGCGACGCCGGCTTTCGCGTCGAGTCTCACCGCTACTCGTCGTCGTACCTCCCCGGCGTCCCCTGGCGCATCAACCCCTTGCCCTCGGGCGGCACGTTCGGCCGCATTTTGATTACGCGACTGCATAAACCGGGCAACTGAGACCTCGGAAGTTGCACAGGAATTTCCAGATCGACGGATTCAATTGGGCCATCAACTTTCTCGGCCATCTGAGGAATCCGGCCGGTGCCGCCAATGCCGGGACCTACGACAACACTTCGGTGCGGACGAGCTTCAATCACAACAGCACCTACTTGAGCGGGATGCAGAGCACCTGGCAGACGGCGTTCAACGCCGGCCACGAGCTCGACGACCACACCGTGAACCATCCCGACGGGATCTCCTTCAGCACCAGTCAGTGGACGACGGAGATTCACAACTGCCGCACGGTGCTGGCTACGGCCATGGGAACGACCGTCGGCAACATCAAGGGATTCCGAGCTCCGTTTCTTCATTACAACGACAGCACGTTCACCGCGCCGCTCGCCGAAAGCCCGGCGTTCAGCTACGACACGAGCATCATGGGGTGCTCTCAGCCGAAGGTGCTATCGGCCGGCGAGAGCTCGGTTACCCTTGGAGAGCGGGGGCGGCGGACGGCGGCGAGGTCGAGCGGGTCGACGCGCACGCCGTCACGCTCGCCGTAGAGGGCCGCTCGGATCGCGCGGTGGGGGAAGGCTGTGTCGCCGGTGATCGCTTCGACGAGCTCGGTCGTTTTGACCCCTCCCGAGCCGAGAATCTTCACGTCGAACGCGAGGAAGGCGAGATCGCCGACGAGGCCGGCGCGGCGAGCCTCTGCGTGCGCTTCGGCGCCGCCGATCGAGGCGTGCGTCACGTACGAGCGAACGTCGACGTATTTGGCGAGCCCTTCGATCTCGCGGCGGACCTTGTGCTCGGGCGACGCGAGAAAGCGAGCGAGACCCGCGGCCAGCTCCTCTTCGCCGCCGCGATCGGCGAGGGCCGAGCGAGCCATTGCGACGAGGTAACGAGCACTCGTGAGGATCTTGGTGATGCCGGCATCATCGGGGCCAAGGCGCGCCCCCGCGCGGAAGGCGAGTCCTTCCGGCGCCGCTGCCGTCATTTCTGCCAGTACGTGGGCCGGATCGAGATCGCAGAGCAGCTTGAGGTCGACGAACTCGGAAAGCGACAGCACTCCGAGCGAGAGGGCGGGGGAGAAACTCATCTCCGGCTTGGGGTGGAAGCCCTGCGAGTAGGCGAGCGGTATTCCCATCCGCCGCAGCACCCTGGGCAGCGCCCGGATGAGATCGAGATGACCGAGCAGCGAAGTGGGCCCGAGCTTTTCGAACTTGAATCGATAGCGGCGCGGCTCTTCGCCTTGGCGGCGCACGGGCGGTCGGTTCTTCGGCGGGCGGGGCGGGGCGGCAACGATGGGCAGCCGGTGATGCGCGCCCATCTTGGAAAGAAAATCGATCCGCTCGGTGCGCATCTGGCTGAGATCGCAAGCGACGCCGCAGTCGTAGCAAACCAGCGGCCGCTTGTCGGCTTCGGCGGCTTCCACGTTGGTGTAGTGAATGAATGAGCCGATCGTTTTTCCGCACGGCGGCGAAAGGCGGTTCTTCAGCGCCTTGCGGTACTCCTTGGCGAGAAACCCGTCGGCGAGACCGACATCGATGTGGTCCCAGGGAAGCCGTGCGGTCACCGGAATGGTTCCGAGAAAGATCGATGTCTCGATGGCGAAAGCCTCGAACGCGGCGCGCCAGAGGTCGAGCTTGAGCTGGTCCCCCCAAGAATCGAAGCGCGCGCCGTTGCGCCACGCGTGCTCGACGACATCGCAGAGGGAGCGGTCGCCTCGCGCGAAGATCGCTTCGAGCAAGCTCTCGTCGGCATCGTGCGTTTTCAAGTCGACGCGGGCCAGGCGCGCATCGGCTTCGAGCAGGCGCTGCTTGCGCGCAATCTCGTGCGCCGCGTCCATGGCGCACCACTGAAAGGGTGTGTGGGGCTTGGGTACGTGGCTCGATACGCTCACCGTCACCCGTGCTCGTCCGCCCTGGAGTTTTCGGCCGACGCCGAGCGCGAGCGCCCCGGTCGCCACGATGCCACGCACGTCCTCGTCCTCTTCGGTGGGCAGACCGATCATGAAGTAGAGCTTCATCTTCGACCACCCGCGGGAGAACACCCGGTGCGCGGTCTCCAGCAGCTGCTCTTCGGTCACGTTCTTGTTGACCACGTCGCGCATGCGTTGGGTGCCGGCCTCGGGTGCGAACGTGAGGCCCGTCGCACGAACCTTGCCGATATCGTCGAGCACGTCCTCTTCGAGACCATAGGCGCGGAGCGAGGAGACGCCGAGCGACACGTTTTCGGGCGCGAGCTTCTCGACCACCTTTTTGATGAGTGGCGAGATGCACGAGTAGTCGGCGGTCGACAGCGACGTGAGCGACACCTCGTCGAACCCCGATTTTTTGACCGCCCGCACGACGGTATCCACGATCTCGGCTGGATCGCGCTCCCGCACGGGACGGTAGATCATGCCCGCCTGGCAGAAGCGGCAACCTTCGGTGCAGCCGCGCGCGATCTCGATCGACATGCGATCGAAGATCGCTTCGGGGCCGCCCACCGGTCCGTCGTCCGGAAACGGATACTTGGACAGGTCCGCCACGAACGCCCGCGGCACGGGGAACGGAGGCCCCCCTTCCGCGGGGGGGCGGTCGACGACCAGAAACCCGGTGTCCGGATCGCGCGATACCGAGTAGAGCGACGGCACGTAAACGCCGGCGAGCTCGGCGAGACGCGCCAATCGTTCGGCCCGGGGGACACCCTGCTGTTTCAGGCGGACCCAGACGAGAGCGACCTCGGTCAGCTTCTCTTCGCCGTCGCCAATCACGATCGCATCCAGGAAGGCACTGATGGGCTCGGGATGGGTCGCCGTCGGTCCGCCGGCGACGACGAGCGGGTCGTCCTCGCCGCGGTTCTCCGCGCGAAGCGGGAGGTTCCCGAGGTCCAGAATCGTGAGGCAATTCGTGTAGGTGAGCTCGTATTGCAGCGACAGGCCGACGACGTCGAAATCGCGAAGCGGGCGCGCGCTCTCCAGCGACACCAAAGGAAGGCCGCGCTGGCGAAGCTCCCGTTCCATGTCGGTCCAGGGCGTGTAGCAACGTTCCGCCAGCGTGCGCGGATCGTCGTTCAGGATCTTGTAGAGAATCTTGTAGCCGAGGTGGCTCATCCCGATGTCGTACACGTCGGGAAACGCCAGGCAGATGCGTGCTTCCAACTCGGGCGCGGCCCAGTCCTTCTTCACCTGGCCGGCTTCGCCGCCCGCATAGCGCGCTGGCTTTTCGACCCGGTGCAGGAACGAAGCATAGGGATGCTCGGCAAAAGTCGTCATGGCGACCCCCGTGTTATCACGTCCTAGAACGAACCGCCGATCGCCAGCTGGGTCAGCAGGTCGATGCCATTACCGAACAGCCCGGAGGCTCCAATGGGTCCCGTTTTTTGTTGTCCATCCACCGGATTGTAGTAGTTGATCGGGCGCTCCTCGGATTGAAGATCGTAGACGATCCCGAACCCGCCGGAGACGGAAAACCATCCTCCATAGATCGACTGCGAGCCGAAAAGGGCGCCGATGCGCGTGGCGGGGTTGTCGACATCCTGGATGGGTGCGCCGTCCGGGTTCTTGCTGTGGAACTTCAGCCAGCTGTGGTCCAGGTGCGCTTTCAGGAAGTAACCGCGAAGCGGGCGCCCCTCGACCCAGACACCGAGCTCACCGGCCAATCCAAAGCCGTTGGCCGTCACCCCTAGCGAACGATCCTGGCGTGGATCGGCGAAGATCCACTGCGGCCCGATGGTGAAGGAAAACGGACCGGCGAACGCGTACTCGAATTCGCCGCTTACCCGCCCAAAGAGCAGGTCGATGAGATTGAAGCGAATCGACGTCGTCAGTACCGGTCGCTTCGGAGGAGGCGG
>DASWDH010000235.1:0-10508 GCA_036395495.1 Polyangiaceae bacterium | reverse complement strand
CATCCACGCCGAAATTCACGCCCTCGGAGGCGGTCGATACGAAATCATCGACAAGGCGAGCGCCAACGGAGTGCGCGTGAACGGGTCGCTGCTCAAGCGCGGGCTGCTCGAAGCGGGCGACTTCATCGAGCTCGGCGAGGTCAAGCTCAAGTTCGTTGGTGCGGGGCAGATCTACCGGCCCGGTCCCGAAGCAATGCGTCTGGAATCGCCGCGCGGCGGTGACGCTTCCACGTTCCGCCCTCCGCCTCCGTCCGGACCCGTGTTCGGCACGACAGCATCCATCGACAACTTCATGGGCGAAGTGGGCGGGCGCTCCAAGTTCCTCAAGAACCTGGTCGTGGGGGCGGTGGTGGGGCTGCTGGCCGTGGTGGCGCTGTTCGCCGTCCGCCGAGCCAGGCTTCAGGCCGCGACCAACGCCACGGTCGCCGCGGGCAGCCCGGCCGGAGCCGCGGCGATGGTCGATCCGGCCCGAGCCGCGCTCGAAGAAGCGAAGGAGCTCGCCGCGCAGGGTGACCTCGACCTCGCGCACGGCCGGATCGCCACCGACGTCGTCAACTCCCCCTCCCTGCGCGAAGGTCCCGAAGTGCGCGATATCGAGGCGCGCTGGGCCGACGCGGTCCTTTCCCGCGCCGACCGCGAGCCCGACATCACGACCCGCCGCATGCTGCTCAACACCGTCGCGCAGTCCACCACCGTGGACGCTTTGCGACGCAGGACGGCAGCCGACAAACTCAAGGAAACCGACTTTCTCGGCACCGACATACGCGAGCTTCCGCAGGCCGCCAAGAGCGCGCCTCCTCCCCCCGCGGCCGTCGCCGAAGCTCCACCCGCCAGAGAACCGAGAGAACCGAGAGAACCGAGAGAACCGGCAGCTCCCAGGTCCGCGGCGGCCCCGCGTCCGATTTTGGCAGCGGATCCCTGGGCGCCGACCGCCTCCGGGCGCGCCGGTAGCGCAGCCTCGACTCCCGCGCCCGAAGGCTCGCCGGGAAAAGCCTCCGATCTCGCGTTGCAGGGGCGCGAAGGAGAGGCGCGGGCGCGCGCGCAGCTCGAGCCTCGGGTGTGGGGCGGGCACGCGACGACTGAAGAGATCAAGATGCTGCGCGCCATCTGCAAGCACATGGGCGATCGCGCGTGCGCCGACCGAGCCTCGGTGATGCTGAGCGGACAGAAACAATAGGGCTGTGAGCACAAGCTCGAAGGCCGCGCTCGCTCGTGGCCCTTTCGCCCAACGCGTGCGGGGCTTATAGGGTACGCATGAAGTCCTCTCCGTTCCGGCTCGGCCTGGTTCAGATGTCGTGCAGCACGAGCCCATCCGAAAACCTCGAGAAAGCAGTAGCCAGCGTCCGCGATGCGGCTCGGCAAGGCGCGCAAATCGTGTGCCTCCAGGAGCTCTTCGGCACGCAGTACTTCTGCCAGCGCGAGGATCCGGCCCTGTTCGATCTGGCCGAAGCCATTCCCGGTCCGACCACCGACCGGCTAGCCCGCGTCGGCAAGGAGGCGGGAGTGGCGGTGGTTGCGTCGGTCTTCGAGCGACGAACGGCAGGGCTTTATCACAATAGTGCGGTCGTGCTCGACGCGGACGGCAGTATCGCGGGCGTCTATCGCAAGATGCACATCCCCGACGATCCGCTCTACTACGAGAAATACTACTTCACACCCGGTGATCTCGGGTTTCAGGTGTTTCCCACGCGGTTCGGTCGCGTGGGAACGCTCGTCTGCTGGGACCAGTGGTATCCGGAAGCGGCGAGGCTCACCGCGTTGAAAGGAGCCGACGTTCTCGTCTATCCCACGGCGATCGGATGGCACCCGTCGGAAAAAGCGGCCCACGGCGCCGCGCAACATTCCGCCTGGGAAACGATCCAGCGCGCGCACGCCATCGCCAACGGGATTTTCGTGGCCGCCGTGAACCGCACGGGGCACGAGGGTGCCGAGGACGGCGGTTTGGAATTCTGGGGCGGCTCCTTCGTCGCAGATCCTTCGGGAGTCTTGCTTGCCAAGGCCTCTCAGGACAAGGACGAGATCCTCGTCGTCGAATGCGATCCGAGCCGCTCCGAGTCGGCCCGCCGCAATTGGCCGTTTCTACGTGACCGTCGCATCGATGCCTACGAGGGACTGACGCGCCGGTGGCTCGCGTAACCCCGTCCGCCTCTCCGATCGCCACGCCGAGAGCGCTCGGATTTCGGCAACCAGCCGAATGGGAACCGCACCGCGCAACGTGGCTCGCATGGCCGCACCACACCGAAGACTGGCCCGGCAAGCTCGAGGCCATCGTCTGGGTGTACGTGGAGATCATCCGCAAGCTCGCGCAAAACGAGGAGGTCTGCCTGCTCGTGCAGAGCGAAAAAATCGAGCGACAAGCTCGCGAAGCGCTGGCCAAGGGAAGCGCCAATCTGGAGAACGTCACGTTCTTGCGCGTTGCCACTGATCGCGCTTGGCTGCGTGATACCGCCCCGAGCTTCGTCAAAGCCGGCGACCAGGTGGCGGTGGTCGACTGGGAATTCAATGGGTGGGCGAAGTACCCGAACTTCGAGCGCGACAACCTCGTGCCGTCGCATATCGCGCGCCACCGCACGATGCGCCGTTTCGTACCGAAACCTCCTGCCATGCGGGGGCTCCTCGAGGGGGCGCCCCCCGGCGTCGTGCTCGAAGGCGGTAGCATCGATGTCGACGGTCGCGGAACGATGCTCACCACCGAAGAATGCCTGCTCAGCGAGGTGCAGCAGCGCAATCCGGGTCTCGAACGCGCCGATCTCGAAGCCATCTTCGCCGATTATCTGGGGGTCACTCGCGTGCTGTGGCTCGGTCGCGGCATCGCAGGGGACGACACCCACGGCCACATCGACGATCTCGCCCGTTTCGTGCGCCCGGGCGTCGTCGTGATCGCGCACGAATCCCGTCGCAACGACGACAATTACATTGCCTTGAACGAGAACCTGGAGCGGCTTCGCACGATGACCGACGCCGGCGGCCAAAAGCTCGACGTCGTCACGTTGCCCATGCCTTCGCCGGTGTTCTTCGACGGGATGCGGCTGCCTGCGAGCTACGCCAATTTCTACATTGCCAACGGGCTGGTGCTCGTGCCGACGTTCAACGATAGGAACGACCGGCGGGCGCTCGGCATCCTGTCGGAGCTCTTTCCAGACCGAGAGGTGGTGGGCATCCACGCGGTCGATCTCGTCTGGGGCCTCGGCACGCTGCACTGCATGAGTCACGAGGAACCGCAGTAGGAAACGCCACAAATGCTAGATGGATAATGGCGGGACGTATTCGCCCCATCTGCCGCGCAACACGTCGCTGATCTCTCCGACGGTGGCCCGGGCGCGCACGGCTTCCAGAATGAGAGGAACGAGGTTGTCCTGGCTTTGGGCCGCCTTGTCGAGACGCTGGAGCGCTCGGGCGTGGAGGGCAGCGTCGCGCGACTGGCGCAGGTGGCGAACCCGTTCGACTTGGTCAGCCTCCACGCGCGGATCGATCTTCAGGATGGGAACCTTCGGGCTATCGCTCACGAACTCGTTCACCCCGACGACGACGCGCCTCTTTTGCTCGACGTCCACCTGATAGGCATAAGCGGTCGCCTGGATCTCTCGCTGTACGAAACCTTGCTCGATCGCACGCACCATTCCGCCCATCTCGTCGATGCGAGCGATATACGCGCGCGCGCCGACCTCGATGCCGCGGGTCAGCGATTCGACCGCGTAGCTGCCCGCCAACGGATCGACGATGTCTCGCGCGCCGCTCTCGTGGGCAATGATCTGCTGTGTACGCAAGGCGATGGCGACGGCTTCTTCGGTGGGCAGTCCGAGCGCCTCGTCGAAAGAGTTGGTGTGGAGCGACTGCGCCCCTCCATAGACGGCCGCCAGGGCTTGCAATGCGACGCGTACGATGTTGTTGAGCGGCTGCTGCGCGGTCAAGGTCATACCCGCAGTCTGACAATGAAAGCGAAGCGCCTTGGCGCGGGCGGTCTTGGCGCCGAAGCGATCTCGCATGATGCTCGACCATACCTTGCGCGCCGCGCGGAATTTCGCGACCTCTTCCAAGAAGTTGTTGTGTCCGTTGAAAAAGAAGCTGAGCTGGCCAGCGAACGCGTCGACGTCGAGCCCGCTGGCGACCGCCGTCGATACGTATTCGATACCGTTGGCGAGCGTAAACGCGACCTCCTGGATCGCGTCGCACCCCGCCTCGCGCATATGGTAGCCGCTGATCGAGATCGTGTTCCACTTCGCAACCTCGTGTTGACAGAAAGCGAACAGGTCGCTGACGAGCCGGAGCGAAGGCCCGGGGGGATAGATGTAAGTGCCACGGGCAATGTATTCCTTTAGGATATCGTTCTGGATCGTGCCCCGCAGCGCGGTCCGCGCGATGCCTTGCTCTTCGGCCACCGCGATGTAAAGGCAGAGCAGGATCGCGGCGGTCGCATTGATGGTCATCGATGTCGAAACGGAATCCAGCGGCAAGCCGCGAAGCAAGCGGCGCATGTCGTCGATCGAGTCGATCGCAACGCCCACCCGTCCGACTTCTCCGCGCGCCTGGGGGCTGTCCGAATCTCGGCCCATCTGGGTGGGAAGATCGAAGGCAACCGACAGGCCAGTCTGTCCATGGGCGAGCAGGTAATGAAAGCGGGCATTCGACTCGTCGGCGGTACCGAACCCGGCGTATTGCCGCATCGTCCAAGGCTTCGCGCGATACATGTGAGGCTGCGTGCCGCGCGTATAGGGGGGCTCGCCCGGTAAGCCGAGATCGCGCAGAGGATCGAAGTCGACGGCGTCGAGGTCGTCCGGACCGTAGAGGTCGGGTGGATCGTAGCCGCCTGCGTAGAGACCCGGCTTGGGCCGCGGCGGCACGCGAGCTGCGGCCAACGCGCGGCTCCAGCGCTCGCGCGCTTCGCGGTAGGCTCGAGCACGCGCGTCGTCGCTCACGAGCCACCTCGCCGGCCGCCCTTGGTGTCTTTCAAAATGCGCGAGAACGCTTCGCTCGCCTGCAGACCCAGCTCTTCGGCGCGGCGCGTGGCGACGAGCGTGTCGCCCAGCTGATCGGCCAAAAGAACGAGCGCCGGACGGCCCGCCACGCGGACCAGAACGGCCGCGACTTCTTCCGAAGCTTCTTTCAACAAGGCGAGCAGCCTCTCATGCGGCGCCGTCATCGGCAATGGACCGAGGTAGAAACCGCTGGCGACCGCGATGCCGAGCACGCTCGGCGCGTCGGTCGAAATTTCGATGCCGCGAAACGCGCTCGCGTCGCCGAGCTCGGCGTTGCATGCGATCCCGCGAAAGCTTCCTTTTCGAACGGCAAAAACGCCGACGCGCCTCGCGACGGTACTCATACCGACGATCAGGCAATCGATCACCTCGTCTCGTGTGGTCGCCGCCTCCATGGCTGCAAGCATGCCTGCGATGTCCGGGAAGGGCGGCGCTGGAGCTCGGGGAGAGAACGGGCCGCGCGAAGTGGTGGGAGGGATGGTGCCATCCCTGCGGGCAACCTGGATTTTCTTCTGGGAGTCCCGTTTCGCAGCGGTTTCCGAGAAGGTGGGCAACGAGGGAGCACGCGGGATGCTCGTGGCGCCGAGAGGCTGGATGGGCCCCCCGCTCTCGTCGCCCACGCCGTCGACGGAGGACGACTCGACGATGTCGCGTATTCCGAGCACTTCGACGCTCGCATCGCGGACCGCGCGGCGCACGAGTGGAATGGGACGATCGCTCGGCATCTGACCGGTGGCCGAGGCAGCTGCGTCGGGCGGAGGCACCGACTTGCGCAAAATGACGGTCGACGAGAACTCCCCCTTTTCGATGCGGTTGAGCGCGTCCTCGACGGCGGCAAGCGAGCCGCGCAACACTCGAACCTCACTCTTCACGTGATAGGCGAACTCTTCCATGATGTGGGTGTCGAAGGGGTCTACCGCGGCAACGTCGAGCGTGCCGGTCCGCGGATCGCGGCGGACAGGAACCGCCAGAAGCCTGCGACAGAGATCGCGCGGCAGATCGTCGATGATCGCCGGAAGCGGAATGACGCTGCCGAGCACCGGAAGGGGGGACCGCGACAGCTCCTCTTCGAGAGCGCGTTCGGTCACGTACCCGAGCTCGAGCAGCGCGCGAATGAACGGCATGCCGGTGCCGAGGTGGCGTTGAAGTGCGGCCTGGATCCCTGGAGCCCCAGCCGCCCCCGACGCGATGAGACGACGCCCGAGTTCGACGGACACCTGGCTACGTTACCACCGGCCAACGGCGGTTCGCGAGCAACTCAAGGTCGCCTCGGGAACTGAAAAACGACTTCCGACGTCCGAACCAATCCGAGTTCGTCGCGTGCGATTCTTTCGACGGCTGCGGGATCGTCCCGAAGGTGCTGCACCTTACCTCGCAGATGCTGAATCTGCTGCCGCAGGTCGGCATTCTCCGCCTCGACCTGCGCGAGCTCTCTCGACAACGAACGCAGACGCGGTATTCCCTGCGGCGCGAGGATCATCACCGGCGCGCCGATGGCAGCTACTCCGAGAATGCCGATCGGGAGGACCCGTTCCACGAAAACGACCACGCGGTGCATTTGCCCCACCCTCTCATACGCCCCGGGCGTGGCCAACAAATCATCGGCAGCGAATTTTTCCAGCTTGGATTGAATGGACCCACAGGGGGAGGCCCAGTAGCGGGCGCCGAGGCTCGAAATAACCCGCGCATTCTTCAGGTCTTGAGACCACTTAATGAGCTAGTAGTGAACGCGACGCGATCGAGCAGGAGTCAGTATGGATATCGAGATTCTCCGTGGCGAAATCGAGCGCCTTTTCAGTCTCGACGAGCTCACCGCCCTCAGCCGGGATCTCCTGGCACTCGACCCCGAAAAAGTGGGCGGAACCAATGGGAAGGCAGCTTTCGCGCGTGCCCTCACCGATCATTGCTCGCAACTGGACGCGCTCGATGCGTTGGTCGAGGCGGTGATTGGATCGCGCGCCGATGCCGACCCTCGGCTGCGTGACCTAAGCCAGCGCGGCTTCGTCAGCGACGAGACGCTCGGCTCCGGCACTATGGTAGGTCCTTTCATCATCGATCGACGGCTGGGTGAGGGCGGCGTCGGGATCGTCTATGCCGTCGACCACGGCGGGCAGGCGATGATCCTGAAAGTACTGCGGCGCGAGGCCTCGCGCGATGCTCGCGCGCTCCAGCGTTTTCTGACGGTAACGAGGCTGATCGGCAAGATCGGCAATACCTCGCTTCCGCGTCTGCTCATGGTGGGGCGCTTGGAAGAGACGGGCGCCCACTACGTTGCGTATGAAGACATCCAGGGAGAATCGCTGGCAGCAAAAATCAAGCGCGATGGTCCCATGCACATCCAAGAAGCGCGGGTCGTTCTGCGCAACGTCTTGGAAGCGCTGGCGGCACTGCACGAACGCGGCATCGCCCACGGCGATCTCAAGCTCGAAAACATCATCGTGAACCGCAGCACACACGGACAGCGCGTGCTGGTCGTCGACGGCGGGATCGATCGTCTGCGACTGCGCGCGCGCGTCGTCAATGGTCATTCGCAATTCGTCCACGCGTTGGGATCGCCGAAGACCATTGCGCCCGAACAAATCAGGGGGAGCGTCGCCCAACCGAGAGCCGACGTGTACGCCTTCGGGTCCATTCTGTTCGAGGTGTTGACCGGGCAGCCGGTGTTCAGCGACACGACGCCGGTGGACGCGGCCGTCGCTCACCTCATCGAGGAGCCGCGATCCCCGAGCGACGTAGCTCCTCGCGGCTGGGTTCCCAAGGATCTCGATCGCCTCGTGCTCTCGCTTCTCAACAAGGAGCCGACCGCCCGTCCGCGCGACGCACGCGCGCTCCTCGAAGCGTTCGAGATGCTCGACCGCGGATCGGTCGACGCGCTGGCGATCACCATCACCGACGAGGAGCTCGATTCCCGTGTCCAGGCGCTGCTCGCAGCGCCGGAGGACGAAGCTGTGGCCCTCGCACTGGAGAGCGCCGCCCAGGAGGGCGCCGACCCCGGGCGGATCGCCGAAGCCTTCGCCCTCGCGGCCCAGAACGACCCGACGTGGGGCCTCGACGCGTTCGCGACCGACAATCGAAAACATCTGCTGTTTCGAGCCGCGCGCATGTACGAGAGCGCCAACGACAAGGACAACGCCGAGGAGATCTATCGGCGCATCGTGGAGCTTGATCCTGCCGACGACATCGCCGCCGCTTCGCTCATGCAGGTGCGCAAATCGCTGGGTAAGTTCGAAGAAGTCATCGAAATGCTGCTCAGCCGCACCGAGACGGCCGAGACCCGCGTGGACAAGGGGCGCGCCATGGCGGAGATAGGGCGCATTTACGCGTCCGAGCTCGATGACAAGTCGCAGGCCATCGTGGCATATGCGCAGGCCTTCTGCGAAGATCCGGAAACCGAGTCTTATGCCGGGGAAGTCGAGCGGCTCGCCGGCGGCGATCTTCAGGCATGGACCGAAGCGACATCGATGTGCGCCGACGCGAGTTCAGGGGACATCCCTCCTGAGCTCAAGATTCCCCTTTTGACCCGCCTGGGACGCTGGTACTCCGAGAAGGCGGCCCGGGCCGATCTGGCGGTCAGCTGTTTTCAGGCCATCCTCGCCATCAATCCCAATCACGAACCCGCTCTGTCGGGGATCTGTTCCGTTTACCAGAAGGCCCAGCAGTGGAGCGATCTCGCGTCCACCTTGCTGCATCGCGCCGAAGTCGCGCCGAGCTCCGCCGCCGCGCGCAATCTCGTGGCCGAAGCCGCGGAGCTCTTCGAGAAAAAGCTGAGCGACGCTTCTCGAGCGCGAGAGCTCTACGAAAAGGTGCTCGCCGAAGACGCTACCCACCCTGCCGCGGGCGACGGGCTGGAACGCATCCTGGAGAATGCCGGAGATTTCGAGGCACTGGTCAAGATGCTGGAAGAGCGCGCGGAGATTCAGCGCGGCGAAAAACGATGGGCCACGCTGGCGCGCATCGCCGAGACATTCGAAGATCAGCTCGACGACCTGGGCGAAGCAACGCGCCGATACGAGTCCATTCTGGAAGAAGACGAGCAGAATGCCTCGGCGCTCAAGGGGCTCGATCGTGTCTACAATCGGACGGGGCGCTATCGAGATCTGCTGGGCGTGCTCGAACGCCAGATACGCGCCGCCGTCACGCCTCGTCAGCGAGTGGCGCTCTACGAGCGGCTCGCCTCCATCCACGAAGAGGAATTCATCGATCACGGAAAGGCCGCCGAGAACTGCGAAGCGATCCTGTCCATCGATCCCAATATGGACGAGGCGCTCTCCTCGCTGGAGCGGCACTACCGCTCGCTCGAGCGGTGGGAGGACGTGGCATCGACCTACGAACGTCATCTTCGTACCCCGGTCGACGATCGCCGTAAGATCGAGCTCTTGCTTGCCCTCAGCAAGGTCTTGCTGGAGCAGATCGGTTCGCCGTCGCGTGCGCTGGAAAGCTACGAGCGCGTCCTATCGCTCGATCCGAATCAGGCCACTGCACTCGACGCCCTGGCCAAGCTGCGGGCGGGGTCGGGAGATTCGACGCTCGCCGTGCGCGCGATCGAAACGCTCGCGCAGCAGGCAAAGATTCCCGAGGCAAGGGCCGAGCAGTGGATGCGTGCCGGCAAGCTCCTGCAGGACAACAGCGACGTCGACGGCGCCATCGAGAAATACAAAGCGGCTCTCGATGCAGTCCCCACCCACTTGGGCGCGATCGATGCGCTTCGGGCGGCATACACGGCGCGCGGCGATGCCGCGGCCGCCATCGAGCTGATTGGGCGGCAAATCGAGCTGGCCGACGGCGGCGTGCAGAAGGCGCGCCTCTTCGCCGAGTCCGCCCGGCTTTCGAAGAACAAGCTGAAGGACGACAACCGCGCACTCGCGTCGGCGACCCAAGCCAATCGTCTCGACCCGACCAACGTCGACGCACTCGTGGTTCTCGGCGATCTCGCCTTCGAAGAGGAGGGGTTTCACGAGGCGGCGGCACATTACGAATTGCCGGCCAACCGCGCCGACAAGCTCGAGCGGACCGAGGCCGTTCGCGTGCTGGTGCGATACGTCGATGCGCTCTACAAGTCGGGTTCGACGGAAAAAGCCATCGTTCCGATGGACGAGCTGCTCAAGATGGCGCCGAACGATGGCGAGGCGCTCGCGCGTGTCGCGCGCGTTTCGTTCGATCACGGCGATCCCAAGCGCGCCTATGAGCTGTACCGCGAGCTGCTCGGTCGTTTTCGCGACCGATTGACGCAAAAGGAGGAATCGGAATCGCTCTATCGTCTCGGCGAATCCGCGCGCCGAGCCGGGTTTCTCGAGTTCGCATTTCCGCCGCTCGCCGAAGCGGCGGACCTCGATCCCGGGGCACCGGAGCCGCTCGCGGCGCTGGCCAAACTCTATCAAGCGGCGGGCGACTGGGAAAACGTCGTCAAGATGAAGAGCCGAAGGCTCGACGTCGCCGATGGAGAAGAGCGATATGCGCTGCTCCTGGAGATCGGAGAGATCTACTCGACCAAGCTCAAGGATCGCACGCGCGCCGCCAAGACGTACATCGTCG
>DASWDH010000234.1:0-1602 GCA_036395495.1 Polyangiaceae bacterium | reverse complement strand
AGCCACCCCCGAGCGCGCGCGTCGTTCGCTTGCACACCGGAAAATTTGCGCCTCGGCAATGCCATCTCGGCGTTCCTCGAGCCCGACCGAGTGGTAGCCGGTGTGCGCAGCGATGCAGACCGCACGCGAATTGCCGAACTGCTTCGACCGATCACCAGCCGCATCGAATGGATGTCCGTCGAGTCGGCGGAAATGACCAAACACGCCATCAACGCATTTTTGGCGACCTCGGTGGCCTTCATCAACGAACTGTCCACCCTCTGCGAGCAGGTCGGCGCAGATGCCAAAGAAGTCGAGCGAGGCCTCAAGACCGAGTCGCGCATCGGGCCCAAAGCTCGTCTCGGTCCGGGCAGCGCGATCGCGGGCGGTACGCTCGCACGCGATCTGCAGTTCCTTTCGGACATCGGTCGCCGCGCGCACTGCGCGACGCATCTCATCGCAGGCGTCAAAGCCTCCAATGATGCCCACAAAACTTGGGCCGGCCGCAAACTCCTCGCGCGGCTCGGCACGGTCGAAGGAAAGAAAATCGGCGTTCTCGGGCTCACATACAAGCCGGGGACCGACACTTTACGACGCTCGAGCGCCATCGAGCTCTGTCTGTGGCTCGCCTCGCAGAATGCCCGGGTGTGGGCCCACGACCCAGCCGTGCCGGCCTTGCCCGTAGAGCTGGCGGACCGAATTCAGCTTGCCGGTTCGGTAGACGAGCTCCTCTGCGACGCCGAAGCCGTCGTGGTCGCGACGGAATGGCCCGTCTATAGGGACATCCGCGCGGACGAGATCGTGAAGCGCACGAAGAACCCTCTCATCGTGGACCCGAATCGCTTCCTCGACGCGACGCTGGGAAAAGACACGCGGCTCGCCTACGATGCCGTCGGAATGCCGCGATGAAACTACGAGGACGCAGCGCGATTATCACCGGGGGGAGCCAAGGCCTGGGCAGGGCCATCGCCGACGCCTTCGTCAGCGAAGGCGCGGACGTGCTGCTTTGCGCTCGCGGCGCCGATGCGCTCGAGCAGACCTGTCGGGAGCTCTCCGTCCGGACGCAGGACGGACAAAGAGTCCTCTCCCTCGCGGCTGACGTCTCCCAGCGTGCAGCTGCCGAACAGCTGGCCGCCCACGCCGTTCAGACCTTCGGCCACTTGGACATTCTGGTCAACAACGCAGGCGTCTACGGCCCGATGGGTTGCATCGAAGAGGTCGACTGGGATCAGTGGACGCGCGCGGTCGAAATCAACCTGATGGGCACGGTGCTACCTTGCCGGGCGGTCCTGCCGCATTTCAAACGGCGAGGCTACGGCAAGATCATCAATCTCTCGGGAGGCGGCGCTACCGCACCGCTTCCGCGGATCAGCGCTTATGCCGCCTCGAAGGCTGCCGTGGTGCGCTTTACCGAAACACTGGCCGAGGAAGTTCGCGCCAACCAAATCGACGTGAACGCCATGGCGCCCGGCGGCCTCGACACGCGCCTTCTCGACGAGGTGCTGGCCAGCGGACCCGAGAAGGTCGGCGAGGAGTTCTATCGAAAGTCCCTGCAGCTGAAAGAAGGAAAAGCCACGCCGCTCGAAACGGGCGCCGGATTGGCCGTGTTCTTGGCTTCGCCGG
>DASWDH010000233.1:0-8417 GCA_036395495.1 Polyangiaceae bacterium | reverse complement strand
TCTTGACTCGCGTTCCTCTGCCGAAAGCATCGTACTATCCTCCCCGCAACCGGTATCGAGCCGAAAAGCTCCTCGAATTTTTGGATCCCCGTTTGCCAAGCGACGGTTTTCGGATTTTGGGACTCACGAGCTCCGATATTTCGACGACCAAAGGCGATTATGAAGATTGGGGCATCTTGGGCCTCGCGACCCTCGACGGTCGCGCTTGCGTGATCTCGTCGACACGCTGCAAGCGCAATACGAAGAGCCCTGCGCAGGCCACGGTTCGCTTCGCCAAGGTGGCCGTCCACGAGATTGGTCACACGCTCGGGCTCGAGCACTGCCCCACCCGAGGATGCCTGATGGAGGATGCAGAAGGAAAAGTGGCCACCTGCGATCGCGAGTACGACCTCTGTAGCAGCTGCCGCGAGCGTCTTCTCCAACGCGGCCACGCACTCGATCGTCCCGCTGAAATCCCGTGGGCTCGACCCGACCGATGAGTCAACATAGCTGTTACGGAACGAACCGTATGACTCGTTGTCCCCTTGGGAAGCGTTCGTCAGAAATGCACCGTCGCGCCGACGTTGGCACTGAGCCAACGCAGATCGACGGAAGGAACATCTTCGACCGTCGGCTCCGAGAGCCCGTTGTACGCAAGGAGGAGCTCGATCTCGACGTGGTTCTCTTTGCCAATAGCGAAACGAACACGTTTCCCGCCGAGCCGGCGTTCACGCGCCGGAGGACGAGCTGAAAAGCTCGGGGCATTTCGATTTGAGGGCTGCGCACGATGGAGGCGCTTCGAGCGCCGGAGCCTTCGTGCCCCCGTCGCCGATGCCGATGTCGCTCCGCTTCACGTCCTTGCAGACGGGCAACTCGGTGGCGAGCCTCTCGTAGAGGGGCACCGAATCGCTCGTGCACGCTTCGTACTCCGCGACGGTCGCCGTGCAGGTCGGAAGCGGTCGCTTGCAGGTGGAATTCGTCCCGGCGTCGGCCGTCAGGGCCGCCTCGCATTGATCGTAACCTCTTGCGCAGGACGCCTGCACGTCGGCATCCGTCTGCGCCGTGCCGCCGAGGACGTCGAACGCTGCCGTGATTCCCCCGGCCAATCGGCAGGTGCCTTCCTGTACGACCGGATTCGCCAGAAGAAACTGCGCCGATGACGAACACAGTTTCGATGCCTCGGAATCACTGAGGCTTCCGAGCGTGGCGTCTGGCGGAAGTCCGCTGGAAAAGGGCTTTTGTGGTTCGTCTGCCCCTCCGCAGGCTGGGGTGATCGATACGGCGGCAAGAATAAGCACAAGCTTGGAACGGGTCATCATCGTCGAATCTCCTATTGAGGATGTTGGAAGGAAAGAGAGACACCACGCTGTCACGCGGCGCCGGAAGCTCCAGCAAGCGGCGGGCCAGCTCTCGTGTGGAACGCCGCTGCGGCCTGTTCAGGCACGCTTTGCCGTCAAGCCAAACGACGCGACGGGCCGAACATGACGCCTTGCGGTGATGTATCGGGCGCTACACCTTGATGCGCGCGGCGCTACTCTCGAGATCCAGCAGCTCCGCGGTGCGATCGCAGTCACGCATCTGATTCATGGCTTCGCGGGGTAATACCAGAAGCCCTGTTGCGGGCTCGTCGCAACACAATCCGCGATCTCGGCTCCGGCGCCGGTCGAACCCGATGAGACTCGCGCGGTCATGCATCTTCCCGCCATTCCCACGAACCGCGCCGTGGTGAATCCCGCATCGCCGATTGTGATTTGGCCATAGGTCCACCGTTGTGAAGGCACGTTCTGACAGGCTGCCATATGAAGAGGCGTCCCTACCAAGCCGCCATCGACCGCGGGCTCCAAGCACAGGCCAAGCGCCATCAGGTGCCCATCGCTGGTCGTGAAGATCCAGCGTTGTGCGTCGACAGCGGAGCAGGTCTCGAGATCGACGGCTGCTCCGGTCGTACTGGAGCCACCTTGCGCGGTAAGGCATTTGCCGCCGAAACCCACGATGCTTCCCTTGAAGTAAGGAAATTGCTGCCGGCACCAATCGTAGTAGAGTCCGAGCACGCGTGCCGTAGGGCGCCTGCCGAGAGCGGGGCAAACGCCGCCGGGACAGACGTTTTCATCGTGTTTTCCGTAATCGAGGAACAACTTCCAGTTTTCGTCGGCGACAGCTCCTGAAAGATTGGCTGGCAAGGCCACGGTGTCGTAGCCGCGGTACGCGAGCACGCGATGCGGGCTCGCGAATTTGGTTTGTGCTTCGTTCGCGAGAACACCACCCGCGATGTGGTCTGGATGATCGCCCCCGAATTCGTCCGCGAATTCCTGTATGGCAACCAGATCGGCGCCATAGTCCGCAATGAGCTGCGCGAGCGTCATCACGAGCTCGCCGCGCGTAAAGGAGTTGGAATTGTCGACCGCTCCGATCGCCGCGATGCTCCCCGCGACCAACTTCGTCAAGCTCTGTTGACCGGTGGCGGGAAAACCGGTGCCGTCGCCGCCGTCCGGTAGGCGCAGGAAAACGAGGCTGACATCCGTGCCCTGCAATGTCGAAATGAGGACACTCTTGTTTGCGAAAGCAGCTTGGGTTTCCGTCCAAACGTCGGCGGCTACCGCCATCTCTGCGTAGACCGCTCGCATGCCGAGGTCGCGCGTCATCGCGTACGCCATCCCCTTTCCCGCATCACCTGCAGTCAAGTACACCGTCCGCACGCAGTGCCCGGCACGCAGGCTCTCGAGAAGGTCGGGGTTCATGAAGAGAAGCTCGTCATCCTGATGCGCCACGATCCGAACTTCGCGCGAAGCGCAACGTCCGGAATCGCCGCCGCCGTCCAGCGCACCACCGCTGTCACCCGCGCCTCCGGCGCCGCCTTTGCCACCGTTTCCGCTGTAGTCTCCCGCAGTTCCGCCGATGCCGGGGGCTCCGGACGTGCCGCCTTCGCTCGACGATCCGGAGGCGCCGCCGGATTCGTTTCCGGTCGTCGTCGGCCCGCCGGTTTTCACGTGTGTGTCGTCGGCTCCGCACGCCATCATACCCAGGGCGAGCGCCGTGAGTGCGAAACGAAAAGGAAACGCAAGGCCAATGGGAAATCGCTTCGTCGCATTCGCCGTCACGCAAGAAGGGGAGGTTTTCATGTGCTCAGCTCCAGTGAATCCAAAAGATCTGCGTTGCTTGGATCTCGCCGGAGATGCAGTGCTCATGCCAACGCGAGCGAGAACCGCAAGTCGGCCGCGCCGCTGCTGACTCACGCCGCGTCGTCTGCGATCTTCACCTGCGCTCGAGTAGGTCGCGCGCGCAGGCGACGAAGGCGGCGAGCTTCGGGACGCGACGCGCCGCGCGCGGGTAATAGAGAAAAAGGCCCGGCACCTCGGGGCAGAACTCCTCCAACACGCTTTCGAGCTTGCCGGACGCGAGCTGCCCTCTTGCCTCGTGCTCGGCCACGTACGCGAAGCCGAGGTGATCCTCGGCGCACGCGGCGAGCAGATCGCCGTCGGTCGAGCGGATCGGGCCGTCGACGGCCACCTCGATAGCGCGGCCGCGCTGCTCGAATTCCCAGCGCCAGAGCTCTCCGGTCGTGGGCGAACGCCAGCCCAGGCATTCGTGGGCCACGAGCTCGCGCGGATGCGAGGGCCTGCCATGCTTGGCCAGATAGCGTCTCGAAGCAACGACGACGAACCGAAAGGGTGCCGACACTCGAACCGTGATCATGTCCTTTTGCACCGCTTCTTGCAGCCGAATGCCGGCATCGAAACCTTCGGCCACGATGTCGACGTTGCGATCGTCGACGAATACGTCGGTCCGCACCGAAGGGTGCGCGCGCGCGTAAGCGGCGAGGATGGGTCGCAGCGCGCCGCTGGCGATCCGCGGGACGTTGAGCCGGAGCGTTCCCGCCGCCTCCGTTCGGTTCGCTGCCAGCGCGGAGAGCGCCGCTCCGGCGGCGGTCACCGCTGGCCCGGCCTCGCTCACGAGACGCGCTCCGGCGTCGGTGACGTTCACGCTACGGGTCGTTCGGACGAGAAGAGGCGTACCGACTTCGCTCTCGAGCCTGGTAACCGCCTGGCTGACGGCCGACACCGACAGGCCGAGCGCCCGAGCTGCCGCGGAGAAGCTCCGTCGCTCGGCCACCTCGAGAAACACGGGCAGCTGCGCGAGAGGGCCTCCGCGTATTTTTAAGCTGAGCTGAATAGACGTATCCACGTTCGACGTCTTCACGAAACAATCATAGCGCCTTATCCTGCGGCCATGGACGAGCAAACGAAAAACCGAATTCCGAGCCTCTCCGACTACGCGCTCCTCGGCAAGAGCGGCCTTCGTGTCAGCCCGCTCTGCCTCGGCACCATGACGTTCGGTACCGACTGGGGGTGGGGCGCACCGAAGGAGACCGCCCACGCCATCCTGAACCATTATCTCGACTCCGGCGGCAACTTCGTGGATACCGCCGACGGCTACACCAACGGAACGAGCGAAACCATTCTCGGCGACTGGTTCGCCGAGACGAAACGGCGAGACGACGTGGTGCTGGCGACGAAATTCTCGTTCAGCTCCCGCCCCGGCGATCCCAACGCGGGCGGCAACGGTCGCAAGAACATTCTTCGCGCGCTCGAAGGATCGCTCCGCCGTCTCAAGACCGATTACGTCGATCTGTACTGGCTGCACGCCTGGGACGGGCTCACGCCGGTCGAAGAGGTAATGAGCACGATCGACGCGCTCGTGCGATCGGGCAAGGTGCGCTACTTCGGCTTGTCGGACGTGCCAGCATGGTACTTCGCCCGCGCGCAGACCCTCGCCGAGCTCCGCGGTACCGAGCGCATCGCCGCCCTGCAGCTCGAATATTCGCTCGTCGAGCGCAACATCGAGCGAGAGCACATCCCCGCGGCGCTCGAGCTCGGGGTGGGCGTCTGCCCTTGGAGTCCGCTGGCGAGCGGCCTTTTGACCGGCAAATACGGGCGCGATGGCGTTCACACGAAAGGCGACGGCCGCCTCGAGCTCATCAAGAACTCGGGCAATCCCGGCTTCGCCAAGCTCTTCACCGAGAAGAACTGGCGCATCGTGGACACCCTCGTCGCCGTCGCCCACGAGATAGGCAAAGCGCCCGCCGAGGTCGCCCTCGCCTGGATCACACGTCGCCCCGCGGTGACCTCGACGATCATCGGCGCCACGAAGCTCGACCAACTCGAGACCAACGTCCGCGCCCTCGAAGTGGAAATCCCACCCCCATTGTCCGAGAAGCTCGAAGAGGAAAGCCGCCCCGAGGAAATTTTTCCCTACCTCTTCTTCGCCCCCACCATGCGCGCCATGCTCACCGGCGGCACGTCGATCCGCGCGGAGCAACCATGGCACCGCCCACGCGCGTAGGGATCGTCGTCTAGCTCCGAGTCGCGTATCACGGTGCACGGACGCGCAGCCGAAGCTCCCCTGCGCGTTCGGCGTTGATCGACGCCCGAACCCATGGCTGAGCTTTTGCGCCGGACGTGAAGCCGTCTTTTCGTCGAGACCTTACTTACTGGGATCGAGCACGCCGGTGACGATGGTCATCGTCGGATAGGTGAAGGGGACATCCACGCACGTCGGCGCGGTGCCGAGGGCATAGCAATAAGATCCGCTGTCCGGATTCAGGTTCGGATATCCGCACATCGTTGCAATCAGGGGCGACCCGGGAGCCACGCAGAGTTGGTTCACGCACGTGATGTTGGACCCGCTGGACGCGAGGCACGTATTGGGAACCCATAATGTCCCGTTCCACGTCGTCTCTTCGCCGCTCGAGGCGAGACGGTGCGGAGCGATGCACGGAGCGGCGGGACAGGCCACGGGAGTGCAATCGGTGCAAGATGCGAAGCAGCCGTGCGTGATGTTGCCGAGAACGCGGCCGTCCGGGCTCTTGATCGTCACCCAGCTTGCCCCGCAAGAACCGACACAGAAACCAGGCGATCCGGGAACACCCCCCGGAATCAATCGGAACGTGACGCCTCCCGCCGTGCACGCTCCCGTCGAACCTCCTGTACCCCCCGATCCAGCCGATCCACCGGCGCCTCCCGTGCCGCCGGAGGTCGTGAAGCTTCCCGTGCCGATCGTGCCACCGGTTGCGTCGCTGCCGGAGAAGCCCGCGCCACTGCCGGTGGTGCCCCCCGCTCCTCCGGTGGAAGAGCCGCCCGAACCTACCGTACCGCCGTCGAAGTTCCCTGCGAACTCCGAACCGCCACAGTTGGTCGCGATGACGGTCGCAGAAGCCAGAAGCGCGATGGCGCCCATTCGGTGCATCAACATGGTCCTACCCCGGGATCCTCGAGAGCAAAGAGTGTGCTCACAAAAAGGTCAATAGCATGAGCCACGACGATCACCATTGAAGGCACGCTGATCAGGTCCCTCCATCCCCGAGCGGAACGCCTTGCCCTCGAAGCGCACAGGTGCGCACAGGTGAAGATGTGCGCGGGAAACGCCCATTGCAGCGCGCGTCGCACGGGATCTATTCTGAAAATACCCGATGCGCTCGGCTCTGATCCTCTCCGTAGCGCTGTCGATCGGTTTCGTCGGATGCGGCGGAGCCTTCTCGTCGTGCCATGGCACACCGTCGAGCAAACGATATGCCAGCGAGTGCGGCTTCCCTCGACGCTAGGCGAACAGCCCCAGGCGGCGAAGCTCGTCGCAAGATGCGTCGAGCACCGCGGCGTCGACGCCGAAGCGCTCGGCGACGTGAGAAGGGGACTCTCCGGAGATGAGTAGCTCTGCCAAGAAGCGCGTGATGGGACCGGTGACGAAACGTCCCTCCACGGCTGCCATCAGCGTGGGCTCCCCTTCCTCCAGGATCGCAAAGTGACCTTTGGGAGCTCGGAAAATGAAAGGGGGAAGAGCGAACGTCGGCGCGGGCGTGACGACCAGTGTCTTGAGAAGGGCCCGAGCACACTCCGCCTTTCGAGTCGGTGCATCTCCGATCTCTGCGTCTTCGGCAAAGCGAAAGAAAACCTCCTGAAGCGAGAGGCCGCCCGAGCCGCAAGGCTGCACTCGATAGCGCTCGAAGTGCAACGACTGAGTGAGCTCGTCGGCTAGGTCCTCCAGCGAATGGTTGGGGTGCGCGTGACGCCAAGCTCCGATCGTCTGCGCGAACGCGTCGAGCAGCGATCCCGTCCCCCGGTGGGACCGCCGCAAGATGCCGTCGCACGCAAGGCGCGCCGCCCGAGCAAGCTCGCCGCGGTCGACGGTCGAGAACGCGGAAACATCGCTCGGTGAAAGGCCCAGCGCCTCGATATCGCCGCGCAAGAAAGCGTCGCGGTACGAGCGCTGGAAGAGGAGCCGGTAGAGCACGCCATCGAGGCTCATCGTGACATCACCCCCGCCATTTTCAGCCGAAGTGCCGCGAAGCTCGCCGCCGCAGCGTCGGTGAGCTGCCCCTCGCCGTCGAACACCGGGTCTTCGTAGGTAATGGCGCGAACGTTGGGGCACGAGCCCACGAGCCTATCCAAGAGCTCGAGTTGCGCATCGAGCAGCACACCGTGGTGCAGATCGAAGAAGCGATCGTTTCGGATCTCGCACCCCGACAGGTGGATCTCGAAGCATCGGTCGAGCGGCAGTCGCTCCAGCTCGCCCCAGAGATCCGCACCTCGCTTGCCAACCAGCCACTGGTAAGAAAGCAGGTGGCCGGTATCGAGGGTGACCCCGACCTCGGATTCTTCGGCCACCACACGGAAGAAATCGTAGGCATGTAGCTTCCCGATGAAGAAGGCGACGCCATCGGAGAAGCCGGGGAACTCGACGAGAAGCGGCGCGTCGAGCGCCAGCCGAACTTCCCGCACATTGCGAATAGCAGCATCGAGCCCGTCGTCGGTCAGGTACGGCGCGAGCGGGTACGGCAGGGGCTTTCCGTGGATCGACCAGAGACCGAGATCTTCATTGACCCAGCCGAGATCGTAGCGACGTATGAGCGCGTTGGTGAGCTGCAGGATTTCGCGACGGTCGTAGCGCTCGAGCGCGCCAAGGTTGAGCGCAGTTTGGTGCAGCGCGCGAATGGTATAGAGATGACCCACTCGCGCGAACAGGTCGTCGTAAGCGGGAAAGTACTGGCGAGCATCGAGCTTGCCGCCGTCCTTCGGCTGCCATGAAACGAACAGATGCCCGAATTCCCCGACGTGTCGCTCCAGGAATCGAACGACGGAGTGTGACACAACGTCGCCGTGGGTCTCGTCGTAGAGCATTCCCGGGTCGCGACCCCACCGAAGATCGAGCCCCACCCCGAGCCCCAGCACTTCAGGGCGGCGCGGGAGATGCGCGGCCACCGTCAGAAGGTTTTGGCGATATTGGCCAGCTGGCACGCCCGCTCGTTGTTGATGGCTTGGGCCGCCGCGATGTCTTCGGGGCACGGAAGGTTGTAACAATTGGCGTTGTTCTGCGGCTCGGCCAAGATGAGCGCGCCGATTCCCACGATCTCGAGGCCGCGCAGCACTTGCAGGTTCTGCTCGCTG
>DASWDH010000232.1:0-5162 GCA_036395495.1 Polyangiaceae bacterium | reverse complement strand
AGGGAAAGCCGGCCCACGTCGAACCGGGCGTTCGGCGTCCCCCTTACATTCCGACGCTGTCGCCTTCGCCTTCGAGGCGCCGCAACGTTCTTTTCGTTCTCACCGAGAGTGTTCGCTTCGATGCGGTTTGCACCTTGCACGAAGGCGATTGCAAGCGCTCTCCGTTCACCGACGAGGTGGCCCCCGCGCGAATTCCGATCTTGCAGATGCGGTCCAATAGCTCGACGACCGCCATTTCTTTCGGCGTGCTCTTTTCGGGGCTGGGTCCGACCGAAACCCGCGTCTCGATTCACACTGCCCCGCTGCTCTTCGACTTCGCGCATGCCGCCGGCTACGACACCGCGTATTGGACGAGCCAGCATCTCATGTTCGCCCACTCGGAGGAGTTCGTCCGCGATCTTCCGGTTTCCCGTCGCTGTGGTGGAACGGATCTCGATTCGCAAGCCGACATCGACATGGGTGCCGACGACCGCCTCTTGACCGAGCGTGTGAAGCGCGAGCTACCGCTTTTGCGCGAGCCCTGGTTTGCCGTCGTGCATTTCTCGAGCACGCACTTTCCTTACCGGGTCACCGAGGGCGACGAGCCGTTTCAGCCGGCGAGCTCCAGCAAATCGCCGGACGACAACCAAGAGCTCTTCAACTACTACCAGAATGCGGTCTACGCACAGGACCGCACCATGGCCGATCTGCTCGCTTCTCTGCGCGGGTCGCCCGCGGGCGCCCGCACCGTCGTCCTGTACACCTCCGATCACGGCGAAGCGTTTCGCGAGCACGGTCAGCTCGGGCACACCGGTGCGGTCCTCGAGGAGGAAGTTCACGTGCCCACATGGATCGACGCGCCACTCGCCACGCTGACCGCGAGCGAGCGGGCCTCGCTCGTACGCGCCGGGGCCGAGCTCACCTGGCACCTGGACGTGGCGCCGACGATTCTCGACTTGCTCGGTCTGCTCACCGCGCCCGAGCTTTCACGCTTTCGCGCCAAGATGATGGGCACCAGCCTGCTGCGTGGCGAGCGAACGCAGGCTGTCGTCCCCCTCACCAATTGCAGCGAGCTCTGGGGCTGCGCCTTCCGCAATTGGGGCCTCATGCAAGGCCCTCTCAAGCTCGAGGCCCGCGAATGGGATTTCGACTGGCACTGCTGGAACGTCCTCGCCGATCCCCGCGAAGAGCACGAGCTCGGAACCAAAGCCTGCCATCCCCTCGACCAGCTCGCGAACCAGCTCTTCGGCGGCCTCCCCCGCAGCGCCCCCGAACCGCCCGGTGAGCTCGGACAGAAGTTTTGACCGCGAAATCTGCACCTGCTCGCGCGAACGAAATGCCGACACGCGCTTCAGAACTTCATGCGCGCTTTCGCGGGAGTCGTTAAGGCCCACCCTGGTGCAGGGCTCGCGCGCGGCACGCAAATCCTGCGCTGCATCGGTCCACACCCCTTCGAAGCGAGTGAGATCCCAGCTAGCCGAAGGGGTGGCGCGAGCTGTGCTTGTAGCCGTTGCGGGTGATCAACTGATGCGCCATCGTTCGGGTTGCCAAAGCATGAAAGTCGCACGCTGCACGCCGAGAACGGCAACTCGATGCTGGGTCTTGCTCTCGATGTCGTGGCTCGGGTGCGGTCCACAGGATGCGGGTGCTCCAGCGCCCACGCAACCACCGGGCTGGGATGATGACATCCGCATCCCGCAGGCAGAGGACCGCAATGCCGACCCCAACATCGTGGAGATCGATCTGGAGGCCAAGCTGGCCAACTTCGCGATTGTCCCTGCGGGGCTCACCGCAGCGTGGACCTACGACGGGCGGCTTCCCGGGCCACTGATTCGCGCCAAGATCGGCGATCGAGTCGTCGTCCATTTTGCGAATCGGCTGCCGGAAGCAACCACGATCCACTGGCATGGCTTGCGTATCCCCGCGGCGATGGACGGGATGCCCGACCATTCCCAGCCGCCCGTCGCGCCGGGCGCGACCTTCGACTACGACTTCATTGTGCCGGATGCGTCGACCTTCTGGTATCACCCCCACTTCCACTCGTCGGCTCAAGAAGGAGACGGACTCTACGGTCCTTTCATCGTCGACGACCCCACCGAACCCGCTGGGCTCGGCGATGAAGTCGTATTCGTGCTGAGCGACATGGCGCTCAACGATGATGGCTCGCTCCAAGCGCACGACGCAGGCGGAGACATCGCGACGCTCTTCGGCCGCGAAGGGGGCGTGCTCTTGGTCAACGGGAAGGTTCGCCCCACCCTCAAAGCACGTCCCGGGCTGCCGCAACGTTGGCGTTTCATCAACTCCGCGCGCAGCCGCTACTACCAGCTCTCGTTCCTCGACCACTCGTTCGTGCGCATCGGCGGTGACGGCGGTCTACTCACCGGACCGGTGCCCGTCGACGAACCGGTGCTGGCTCCCGGCGAACGCGCGGATCTCGTCGTCGTTCCGCAAGGCACGCCCGGCAGCGACGTGGCCGTGCGCTGGGTGGCGTTCGATCGCGGTTGGGGCACGACCTTCAATCGCCCTCCCGAAGATCTGTTCCTCGTCCACTTCGAGGGTGACCCGGTGGTGACCCCCCAGTTGCCCACGGTCGGTCGCAAGATCGATCCTCTTCCCACGGGGGGCGCGACGCCGGTGAACCTGAGCCTCACCTGGCAGCAGGGGACCGGTCCGCTCGTGCTCGGCATCAACAACGTGCCCTTCGACGAATCGACGCCGCTCATGGCGACGGTCGGCGAAACCCAGGTCTGGACGATCGAAAACACGATGGACTGGGCGCACCCATTTCACTTGCACGGCTTCTTCTTTCAGGTGCTCGACCCCGCCGGCCCCCTGGAATGGAAAGATACCGTCAACGTGCCGGTCGCCCAATCCGTTCGCTTCGTCGTCCGCTACGACGAGCGTCCGGGCATGTGGATGTTTCACTGCCACATCCTGGATCACGCCGACGCCGGGATGATGGGCTCGCTGATGTTGATGGAGCAGCCCCACTGACGATGGGCGCCCTAACATTACTGCGTCAGATCCTCACTACCAGATCATCATCGGAGTAGCCATAGACCCACTCAACTACTGACCGGACAGGCGGAACTGGCTGTCGGCGAAGCCGAAAAGGCGAGGCCTAGCGGCGATTCCGGTCTGACGCGCGGCTTCCGACGGCCTCGCCGTAATTTCCGTGGGCGACGCGCGGCAATTGATGATCGTGATCTGTCATCGCCAAGATCTGACGCAGTGATGCTAATCAGTTGCTGAGGGCGAGCATCCGATCGATAGGCACGCGTGCCCGCTCGCGAAGTTCGAGAGGCATTTCGATGCGCGGCTCGAGATCCCGCAGCGCCAGGTACACCTTCTCCAGGGTGTTCCTCTTCATGTGCGGGCACTCGTTGCAAGCGCAGTTGCCATCAGGAGGCAGCGGAATGAGCTCCTTGTCGGGTGCGGCCTTCGCCATCTGATGTAGGATGCCCGCTTCGGTGCCGACGATGAGCTCGCGCGCCGGTGAGCTCGCCGCGTACTTCAGCAGCGCGGTGGTCGACCCGATGAAGTGCGCGCGCCGCAAGATGGGGTCTTCGCATTCGGGATGGGCGATGAGCTCGGCACCGGGATGACGCTCGAGCAGACCGATTAGCTTCCGCTCGCTGAACGTCTCGTGAACGATGCAGCTGCCCTGCCACAAGATCATCTTGCGGCCGAGCTTCTTTTCGAGATAGCGGCCGAGATTCTTGTCGGGAGCAAATAGGATCGGCTGCTCTTCTGGAATGGCGCGCACGATCTTTTCGGCATTCGACGACGTGCAGATGTAGTCGCTTTCCGCCTTCACCGCAGCCGAGCAGTTGATGTAGGTAATCGAGGCTGCGCCGGGGTTTCGCGCGCGCCACGCGCGAAACCGATCCACTGGACAACCGTCTGCGAGCGAGCAGCCGGCCTCCATGTCGGGCACGACGACGATCTTTTCGGGGTTCAGAATCTTGGCTGTCTCGGCCATGAAGTGAACGCCGGCGAACAGAATCACGTCGGCCTGCGTCTTTTTGGCTTCCTGCGCGAGCTGCAGCGAATCACCGAGAAAGTCGGCCACATCCTGGATGTCGCTCTCTTGGTAGTAATGCGCCAGAAGCACGGCGTTCCGCTCGCGCTTCAATCGGACGATCTCGTCCTCGAGGTCCATTGCCGGAGGGAGGGAAGCCATGTTGCCAGAATCTAGGTCGACTCTGGTCCTTTTGCCAGGCCGCCACTGAAAGGCGATCGGCTGGTGCGGTCGCTCCGACCTCAGCCGGTGAATGGAACCGTTCTCGCGGGGAGTTTGCTAGGCTTGATATCGATGCTGCGAGGATTGCGCTCGAGTCGGCTATCGCTCCTCGCAACGGGTTTGGTTGCCGTCAGTGCCTCTTGCGTTCGCGGTGCGGCGTCCCCGACGCCGACGGGCCAGCGCGACGACGCGACATCGGCCGACCCCGCACGAGCGCACGGTACGATAGGGCCTGGAAGGGTCGTTCCCGACGTCATCCCGAGCGCGACGAACTTGATCGACGTCCTCCCCGATGGCAGCCGCCGCCTCATCGTGGCCGGTATTCGGGTCATCGACCACCCCGACGGCTCCATCGAGCGTGCCCGAGAGATCCTGCCGAGCGGAACGCCGAAGGTCGTTCAGCTCCCGAACCGCGTGGGCGGCGGCCTGCTCTTTTACATCGTCAACGGCGGAAGCACGCAACTATGGCGTGCGAAAGAGTGGCTCGACAAGCTCACGCCGGTCGCCGAGGTCTGGGGAGCGGTGGCCGACATCGTGCCCGGCTTCGATCGCGTCTATGCGCGCCTGCTCTCCGGCGAAATTCGGGCTCTCGACCTCGACTCCGGGCGGCAGCTTTCTCTCGGAAACCTACCAGCCGCAACGCGGATCGGGTTCATGGCGTTCGCCGATGCCTGGCGGGGGGTGGCGGTCGTGGACTTTCGCGGAGCCCTGGCCACCTTCGACGCTGGCAATAGTTGGCGGCCGATTCCCCTGGAGACTCAAAACGTCTCCCAGGTCTCGGTTCGCGATGGGAGCTTCGTGCTCGAAACGTCGCGCGGCCGGGTGCTCCTCAGCGCGAATGGCGAGGTCGCCAGAGACGAATCGCACGACGCAGGCCCGCCCCGCGGACTTTTGGTGGTGACCGAAAATCCGCTGAAGAGTCCTTCGGTGTCCGATCGAT
>DASWDH010000231.1:0-4255 GCA_036395495.1 Polyangiaceae bacterium | reverse complement strand
CGGCGGGGGCAGCGGCTGCCGGCGCCGCGGTATCGGCCGGCGAAGCAGGAGCCGCTGCAGCGGCGGGAGTGGCAGGCGGCGCGGGAGTGGCGGGCGTCGCCGGCGTAGCCGCTTTGCTGGCTGCAGGATCCGCGGTGGTCGTCGTGGCTGCCGCTGCAGGAGATCCGGCGGACGGATTGGAGCCCGTTGTAGGGGCAGTGGGTGCCGGTGCGGACCCACCGCACGCCGCCACGCCGAGCGCCGTCACAGCCAAGCCGAAGATCCTGTTTCGCAGTGTAATATCCATCGCTTTGCCTCCATGAGAGTTGGGCCTTGATGCCCCCGCGCGATCCGACGCGCCGGGCCAAACGTATCAGACATCGAACAATACGTCTGCGGGCCGGCGTGGTTTTGCGCAGCGCACACGAATGGCAGCGCCTGCTTGGATCGAACGGTGTGGTAGCTACGACATGCGAGGATGCATCCGGTGACGATCACGCTTTTGTACTTCGCGGCCATCCGAGATCTGGCGGGGCGGAGCGAAGAACAAATCGAACTGCCGCCAGAGATAACGACGGTCGGCGCCCTGGCGGCGCACCTCGCCACGATCATCCCCGGTCTACGAGCGCGGCTCGATTCGGTGCGCTGGGCGCAGAACGAGACGTTCGTGGATTTCGGAGCGCCCCTCGGCGACGGCGACGTCATCGCGCTGATCCCTCCGGTCGCGGGAGGGTGAGTGACCCACACCTCTGCTTCTCGCGGGCGAGCTGATCTGGTACGAGGGCACAACTCCTCGCACCATGGCGGACCGCTTCCGAATTGGCATCGACGAGAACGGGCTCGGACCGCGGCTCGGGCCTCTCGTCGTGACCGCGGTCGTCGCGCGCGTCACGGCCGATGGGCACATCGTCGCCGCACGCAAACCTCGAGGCGCGCTGGCCAAGCGTTTGGGCGACTCGAAAGCGATGGTCTCCCATGGCGACGTCGCGCTCGGCGAGGCGTGGGCGCGCGCGCTCGCTTTGCGCATCGGGCTCGACGCCGTCGATCCCGATGCGCTCATCCACGCGCTGGTGCTCGACCCCCGCTCCGAGTTGCGCCGGATCTGTCCGGCGCACGTGGAAGCGCAATGCTGGAACACCGATCGCGAAGCTTTCGAAGCCGAACCCGCGCTCGTCGACCAGATCGCCGGCGATCTGGATCGCCTGGCCGCGCGCGGGGTCGAAATCGTTGGCCTGCGCTCGAAGGTCGTGTGCACCAAGCGCCTGAACGAGGCGCGCGCCGCGGGGCGGTCGCGCTTCGACGTCGATTTGCACACGATGGAAGGGATCGTGCTCGACGCGCGCGAACGCATCGAGGGGGAGCTCGAAGTGGTTTGCGGCAAGGTGGGAGGATACGCCCGGTACTCGAGTGCGTTCGGGCCGCTCGGCGGCCGGCTGCACGCGATCATCGAAGAGGGGGCGAAGCGAAGCGCTTACAGCTTCCCGGGGCTCGGCACCATCGCCTTCGTCCGTGATGCCGACGCGAGCCACATGCTCGTCGCGATGGCTTCGATGGTGGGCAAGTGGGTACGCGAAGTCATGATGGGACGCATCGTGCGGTTCTACGGTCACGACGGCGACGTGAGTCTTTCGGCCAGCGGCTACCACGACCCGGTGACCGACCGCTTCGTCAAAGCAACCGCGCTCGTCCGGCGCACGGGGAACGTACCGGACACCTGCTTCGAACGGGCGGGCGATGTGGGCGTGAGGTCATGAGCAACTCGCGCCTGGGGTTGAGTAGCTCACCCTCGCCTGGGCTTATGTGCCCGCAGCATGAACAGCCTGACTCACCGTGCTCCCGCGTCGGCGGCCCACGCCGGCCACGGGGCGTCGTCCGGCATTCCATGGCCTGGACCCAAGATGAGCTGCTTCGCTTTCGCGGGATCGAAAGCTTCGACGTGCGGGGGATGATGACAAGAACTGACGCAGGTCTCCGGCCGCGGCTCGCGTAAGACGAGTCCTTTTTTCTTGGGCGCCTTGGCGTGCGCTTGCCCCGCGCCGTGACATTCCTCGCATTGCACATCACGCAGCGACTCGTTCATCGTGACCGTCGAACCGCCCGGCCTCTCGTAGCCGGTGACGTGGCAGCTGACGCAGTCGAGATTGAACTCCTTGAACTGTCGCGACAGGGTTGCATAGGCGCGCGCGTGCGCCGTGCGATCCCACACCTTGCGTTCTTCTTCGTGACACGATGAGCAAACCTCGGCCCCCACGTAGCCACTGGTGCCGCGGGGCACCTCTGGAGGCTTGCGACCGGCAAATGCCACTCGGTTGTGCTCGTTGACGCGCCGATAGAAAGAGCCCATCCGTTCGCCGACTTTCGGATCGCTGCCGAGCTTTTCGCGAACTTCGACCAACCCATAGCGAAAGAAGCTTCCGCTTTTGGGAGCGGGAGCGTTCGAGAGGCGTTCCTTTTCTTCTTTCAGCTTGGTGAGGTCGGCCCGGCGGGCGGCGACGTCCTCCGGCCGCACCGATGGATCGTGCTCCCAAGCGGCGACTCGGTTTTCGAGCTCGCGAATGCGCTTCGCGAGAGAGGACGTGGCCTCGGCGTTGGCAACGCCCGTTGCGTCCTGGAACTTGTAGTCATCGCCGTGAACGAAAAAGTCGATGACACCCACGGTTTGAAGATGGTTCGAAGTCTGGACGACCAGCGTCGACCCGATGAGCGCGGGAGGAGGGGGCGCGTCGTTGGCCTCGCCACGGTCGAGTGGCTTGCCAACGACGAGCACGTTGAGCTCCGCTACCGCTTCGGCGGCGCGAAGCGCTTCACCGCGGGGGAGCGCCGCGAGCGCGATCAGGAGCTTCGCTCCCCGGGACCGAAGTTCCGCCACGTTCGCCTTGAGCGCGGGAACGGCGTCCTTGAGGCGGACGCCTTCCGGTGGCCCTCCGTTCGACGAGGGCGCGCTCACACCGACGATGCCGACCTTCACACCGCCGACGTCGCGCAAGGCGCTCTTGGTCGCGCCGTCGACATCGGCTTCGAGATTGGCCGCGAGCAGGGGACCTTGAGCCTGTTTGGCGAGCGACCCGAGCAACGCACCGCCACCGGCCCAATCGTTGTAGCCCGGCGTCCACGCCGCGAGACCCATGTCTCCGAGCGAAGCGCTGATAGCTTCGGCCTTCCAACGATCTTGCGTGCCTCGGTTTTCGTCGAGCTTCGGATCGAGAAAGAGGGTGGGGCCGACCGCGACCAGAAGCGAGCCGCGAGCGAGTCCGCGATCCTTGGCCAAGAACGCGGCCAAATGATCGACCCCCCCCAACTGGTCCTTCGTGCAGCCGCACGGCTCGAGCGCGCCGGCGAGGTTCGAGACCACGTAAAGGCGAACCGTCGGAGAACCGAAGCCCGGCGAGGCGGACGGCGCGGCCCCCGGTTGCGGCGTGCTCCGACAGCCGTGGCACGCAGCCAGACCGAGTGCGGCAGAGACCACCGTCCATCCAAGGCTTCTCGGGACTTTGCTCATCAAAGCGCCGCGACTCCCAAGAGCGCCGAATACAAAATGACGCTGCCGATCCAGATGCCCCCCCGCACCTTCATGCCGCCTCGCAGCGCCCAGTAGGGAGCGAGCGGCGGAACGAAGAAAGCGACCGCGGCGCGCCAGCGCGGTTGTTCCTTGGCGAGGCCAAAAACGATCGCGACGTGCACGGTCACGAGCGTTGCGAACGCGAGGACGAGTCCACCGACGAGCAGCACGTCTCTCATGCGGGCGCGGGCTCGGCCATCGTTCGCCGCGCCCGCCAGAGCGCCACCCACCGCGCCGCGCTCCCGATCAGAATGGCAATGACGCCGAGCAACAGCACCGCGGTCAGCGTCGCGTCGATCAAGCCGACGCTGTGGGCCTTCGGATCGGGAGAATTGAGCATGGGCAGATACATCGTCTGGATCGCCTGCACGCCGGCCGTGATCGTGGTTGTACCCACGAAAACGAGCGGCGCCATCGTCAAAAGCGCGTACGTGGGCTTGGGCGCTTCGCGCATGAGAACGGTCGTGCCGACAGCCAGCGCGGTCGCCGCGAGCAACTGATTGGCGATCCCGAACATCGGCCAGATGGTGGAGATGGACCCCGTCAGGATGAAATAGCTCCAGCCACCGACGATCGCGGCCGACGCGATGGCCGCTCCCGGTGCCCACGAAGTTTCGCCGAAGCGCGTCCAAACTTTCCCGACGAACTCCTGCAGGAGAAAACGTCCGACGCGGGTGCCGGTATCGATCGTGGTGAGGACGAAGAGCGCCTCGAACA
>DASWDH010000230.1:0-10623 GCA_036395495.1 Polyangiaceae bacterium | reverse complement strand
CAAAGCCATCTTCCGTCGTCTTTCGGTGCGAGTAGTCGAGCCCACGCAATGTCTCGATGATGACCAGCAGGGCGTATTGAACGGGCAACGCCGTCTTGGTTTTCGTACATCGGCGGAGCAGCTCGGCGAGATCGAACCCCTCGACGTACTGCATGGCGATGAAGAGAAAACCGTCGATGCGGCCGAGGTCGTGCACCTGGACGACGTTGGCATGGTCGAGCCGCGCTGCAAGCTTGGCCTCGGTGATGAGCAGGTCGGAGAACTCCGAGCTAGCGGCGAGGTGCGGCAGGATTTGCTTGACGACGACGAGCCGACTGACGCCGAGATCCGTTTGCACTCGAGCCAAAAAAATGTCGGCCATGCCTCCCCGGCCGATCCTATCGAAGAGCGTATAGCGACCTATGCTCCGCGGCAGCGGCGGTTCGAGGGATGCGGGAGAAGCGGACGACATGGCCGGGGCCGAGCTTTTCGATTCACTTACTCGCGGCGGGGGGCGGCGGTGGTGGCATCATGCCGCTCGGTATGGCCTGGACAATGCCACCGACGATGGAGCTCGCAAGAGCCGGTAGCGCGGACGGATGAAGGGTAGGCACGGGCGGCAAACCGACCGCCAAGGGGGGCAACGCCCCGCCGTCGGCCGCGACAGCGACGCGAGCTCCGCTATCGCCCTTCGCGACGGTCTTGACCTGAGGGCCCGCCACCGGAGCCGCGGTCGGCGCCACCGCAGGTGGGGGAGCAGCGGGCGGGGGCGGCGGTGCGGGCACGACGGGAACGACACTCGCGACGGGCAGCGGCTCGTCCTCCTTCTTGTTGCAACCGAGCGAGACCAGCGCTGGAAGAACGGCCAGCGTGATCGCGGCGAGACCGACGTTCGGTGTGTTCATGACCTCCGAGTCTAGCCTCACCCCGTTCGGTTCTGCCAGGCATTCTGCAGGCGTGTTGATCTGTTCTGCCGGCCTTTCCGGCAGTACTGTGGATCCTGCACCGGTCGAGAGTGCAAAAGCACCCCCCCTTCCATGTCCAAAGGTCCCGAGAACAAGCGACCGTCCGTCGCCCCGGAGAAGCCAGCACCTGCGCCCAAGTCCCGGCCGCCGACCTCGCGCCTCGGGCGTCTCGCCAGGCTGGGCGCCCTCGCCCCGCACGCATTGCCGATTGCCATCGAAGGAGCCAAACGTGCGCTCGGCGCGAAGCGATCGGAAGCCGACTCCCGCAAGGTGCGCGAAAGGATGCTGGACGACGCCCGCAAGGCCGCGCACGCGATGCTGAAGACCCTCGGCGACATGAAGGGGGTCCCGCTGAAGCTGGGACAGATGGCAAG
The DNA here is from genome assembly GCA_036395495.1 of Polyangiaceae bacterium. GTDB lineage: Bacteria > Myxococcota_A > Polyangia > Polyangiales > Polyangiaceae > DASWDH01. Next base: position 9,305 of record DASWDH010000230.1, on the reverse strand, counting down.
CTACATCGATGGCCTGGCACCACCGGGTTACGAAGAGAAATTCCAGCGGGTCCTGACCAAACTGCAGGAGAAGGCGCCCCCGTTGTCGGCCGAAGCGGCGGCGCGTGTCGTGCGCGAAGATCTCGGCGCTGCTCCCGAGGACGTATTCGCATCGTGGGAGAGACAACCTTTTGCAGCCGCCAGCATCGGCCAAGTCCATCGAGCCACCACGCGCGGAGGCGATTCGGTCGCCGTCAAGGTGCAATACCCCGGTATCGACAAGGCCATCGAAAACGACCTGAAGAGCCTTTCGTTGCTCGAGGCCTTCTCGTCGCCGGTGCTGCGCAAGTACCACACCAAGGAGACCCTCGAGGACGTCAAGGACGTCTTCTTGGCCGAGCTCGACTACACGCGTGAAGCGATGATGTCGGACACTTTTCGCAGGATGAATCGCGACCTGCCGGACGTTGTCATCCCACGGGTCTACCACTCACTCTCTACCCGTCGGGTTCTCACGGCCGAGCTCATCGGAGGAATGCCCTACAAGGAATTTTGCGAAACCGCTTCGCAGGAGGAGCGGAATCAGGCGGGGGTGACGATATGGCAATTCATGTTCCGCTCCATGCTCCGGCACGGCATCCTCTATGCCGATCCGCATCCCGGCAACTACAGGTTTCTCGGGCAGGGCAAGGTCGCATTTCTCGACTTTGGGTGTGTCAAAGTTTTGCCCGACGAGCTGCTTTCTGGGATGAAGCGCTACATGAACGCAGCGCTCGACAGCAACTGGGACGAGTTCGATCGGGCTTGCGCCGAAGTGCTGGGCTACGACCCCGACGACGAAGAGGGCTGGAACCTCTATCGGTCGTACACCATCGAGCTGCTCACCCCGATCACGACGAGTGCCCTCTTTCAGTGGTCGCCCGAGGTGGCGCGCGAAGCCATCGCGTTTCTCGTCCGCGGCCACAAGAAGCTCATCTTTCAAGGAGGCAGCAAGCTGCCGAAGTTTCCCAAACCGATTCACCCGCCGCCCGACTCGACTTTTGTCAATCGACTTCAGTGGGGCCTGGCATCGATCATGGGGGGCCTGCGAGCCCAGGCTCGTTTTCGGCCGCTCACCGAACCATGGATTCGCGAAGGCCGAAGACCCGTGCCCGATTGATCGGGCTTTCGGTCGGGCTCCAGGAAGTCGCCGCATGAGAGGGCTGCACGACGAGACGAGATCGGGGGCGGGTGAAGCAAGCACCCGCCAGCGTCGTTGGCCGAAGCCTGGAGCCTGGAATCTGGAGCCGGGCAAGCGCGTACGCCTGGCGGTGCTCTTGGGTGTGATGGGCTGTTCGCGGCATCCCTCGAGCTGCATGCCGCGATCGAACCAGGCGCCGGGCACGGCCACTTCGGCCGAAGTGGCGAAGATCCTGAGCGCCGATCTTCCGCCTGAAGATGCCGGGGACGCGGCGGAAGTCGAAGGTTTCATCGATTTCGTGCGCCGCGAGGCGTGGGACGACGCGGCAGCCGCGATCGAGGCGCTGCCCGACGGCAAGAAGATGAAACCAATCGTGCGACTCGCGAGGGGGAGAGTCGCCATGGCGCGCGGGGATCATGCGACCGCAGTGCAGGCCCTCACCGGGCTCGAAAAGGACCTCGCACCCATCGCCGACGACATCGAGCGATGGCGCGCCGATGCCCAGGCGAACGCGGGACCCTACGAAGAAGCGGCGCAGTATTTTTTGAAGCAGAACACCCCCAAAGCTTTCGCCAGGGCGGCGCTCGCCTTCGACAAGGCCGGGATGGCGGCGGAGGCGCGCAGCGCCGCCGACAAAGCTCTCGCTGGCGGCAAAGGGGACGCCAGCGAGACGCCGGTCCGCGCCCTGCGCGCTCGACTGGCCGAGGCGGAAGGGCAGAAGGCGAGCGCCATCGAAGATTTGCGGTTCATCGTCCTGCGCGCCCCCGCCTCCGAGGACGCCAAAACTGCGATGGGCTCGCTCGAGAAGCTCGACCCCGCGCGGCCGCTGACCGGCAAGGAGCGGCTCGCGCGCGCCGAAAAACTGACGGACGCCGGTCGCACCGATGACGCGTTGGCCGAGCTCGAGCGCGCGCAAAAAGCGCCCAGCCCACCGGATGAAGAAGAAGTCGTTTGGGCGCGTGCGTTCGCGCTCTACAAGTCGCGCGGACGATACGAGAAGGCAGCGACGCTTTTCGCCAAGCTGGGGGCGAAGGCCGGACATCGTCAGGCGGAGGCGCTGTATTACGCCGCGCGCGCTGCCTCGCGGGCGGATCGGGACGAAGAAGCCGCGAGCGGTTACCGGGCCCTCGTGCGTCGTTTCCCCACGAGCTCCTGGGCCGACGAATCGGGCTACCTCGTCGCGCGGCTCTCGTTTTTGCACGCTGCGTGGAGCGACGCGAGCGGCGCCTACGCCGACTACCTGCGCAAGTTTCCCAAGGGCAAGCAACGCGACAACGCCGTGTACGAACGGGCTATCGCACTGCTCGGCGACGGCAAACACGCGAGCGCGCGCACCGAGCTTCACGCCCTTTCTGCCGCCGCCACGAACAACAGCGAGGCAGCGCGGCTGCGGGAGCTGGAAGGGCTCGCCGCGCGCAAGGCGGGGGACAAGGAGGGCGCGGTCGGGATTTGGACGGAGATCATCCGATCGCAACCGCTGAGCTGGGCTTCGATGACGGCGCGAGCACGCCTCGCGCGCGAGGGGATCGAAACGACCGCGCTCATCGATCCTTCCGACGGCAAGCCGGGCGAGCCGTTGTCGATCACGCTGCCGCCCGTCGCGATCCTTTATCATCGCTTGGGGCTCGATGCCGACGCGGAGAACTACCTGCGTGCCCACGAGCGGGAGGCCGCTACCGATCTCCACGGGCGAGAAAAAGAAGCGCTCTGCGCGATGTATGCGCAGCTCGGGCGCGCAGCTCGGCTCTATCGCATCGGGGTCGAAGCGGTGCCGGCCGCCCTGCTCACGCGCGCACCCTCTGCGGCGACCGAGTGGGGGTGGCGCTGTCTTTATCCTCGTCCCTACGTCGATCGCGTGCGAGACATCGAGAATCGCGAGTCACTCCCAAAGGGTCTCGTCTATGCGGTGATGCGCCAGGAAAGCGCATACGACCCGGAAGCGACGTCGCCGGCACGCGCCGTCGGACTCTTGCAGCTCATGCCCGAAACGGCCCGTCGCATCGCGGCGGAAACCGGGACGCCCTACGACGAAAAGTTGCTTCGAACACCGCCGGTCAACCTCGACATCGGCGGGCGGTATCTCGCAAAGATGCTCCGCTCGTTCGACGGTTCCATTCCGGTCGCGGCCGCCGCCTACAACGCCGGCCCGCGCAACGTGCGCCGCTGGCTCGAGCGCATGAAGAACGTCGAGATCGATCTGTGGGCCGCCATGATTCCCTTCGAAGAGACGCGCAACTACGTCACCAAAGTGATGTCGAACTTGGCGCGGTACGCTTACCTGGATGGCGGCGAGACGGGGGTACCGGCCGTGCCGCTGGAGCTTCCGGCACCCCCGAAAGCCGAAGTGGCGGAGTACTGATTTCTGAGCGAGCTCACAACCGTGGCGCCGCCGGACCGAAGGGGTTCGGTGCATGCTACGCTTCCGGCAACGTCGGCCATGGGGTTCTCACCTACCGAACGGTTTCGGCCTCTGCGCAGGGTCGAATACGACAAGCTCATCGAGCTGGGGGCATTCCAAGACGAGAAGATCGAGCTTCTCGAAGGCGTGCTCGTTCGAATGAGCCCGATCGGCCCGCCCCACAGCTCGGCCGTGCAGAAACTCAATGCCATTTTGACCCCGACGCTCGCTGCACGGGCGGCGGTGCGCATTCAAAGTCCGTTCGCCGCACTCGATTTGTCCGAGCCCGAGCCGGACGTTGCCGTGGTTCCCGCCGGCTCTTACGACCAGGCGCACCCTGATAAGGCTTATCTCATCATCGAGGTAGCCGACTCCTCGCTAACGGTGGATAGGGGCGTGAAGCAGCGCCTCTATGCGATGTGCGGAGTGCCCGAGTATTGGATTGTGAATCTCATCGACCGGGTCCTCGAGGTGCATACCGAGCTATCTGGCGGCGGTTACGCGAGCATTGAACGCTACCATGCGGGACAAGCCGTGCATCCCATCCACTTTCCGGATGTCGAGGTGCGAGTGACCGACGTGTTCACCTGACAAAGTCGACGCGACGGAGTGCCTGTCCGCGCAATGAGCCTGCCATCCATTGTCGAGGAACGCTTTGCCAACGGCAACGGCTGAACCACTTTGGACGGCGAGCCGCCGAGCGGCTACCGCGGTCGCGCGTGACCGCGGTAGCCGCCAACCGCGCTAGCGGATGAGCCGTGTGAGAGCGGCGATCTCGATGGCGGCGGCAGCTTCGACCGCTTCGCCACGCGCGACGGTGAAGGCGCGGGCTTTGTCCGCCCGGGTGACGCGGCCGGCGCCCTCCGCGCAGTTGAGGCACGTCCCTTTCGCGGCGCGAAGAGCTTCGTCCCGAGCTTGGCATCGCGGATGTGGGCGTCGCGAACGGCGACGAGCATCTCGCGGGCGAGTCCGAACACGTGCAGACGGTGATGAGGGAGAGAGGGTGAGTTCGACGACCCCAAACGAACCGGAGCGGCAAAATCGTGGGCGCGCCACCGCATGCAAGCTCGTGACAAGCAAGGAGATGCGCGCGAACAAATCGCGCGTCAGGTCGGCTTGGCACGAGCTTGCCGGCGGTGGCGCGCAGTGCTGCGAAGGGATCGGTGCCGCACCTAGGTAACGGACTCCGCGACCCGCGACCGCGATGCCGCGACCGCGACCGCGACCGCGACCGCGACCGCGATGCCGCGACCGCGACCCCGACCGCGACCGAAATCAACCCACGGTACTGGGCCTCGCCCGTCGAACAACTTGATTTCGCAAATGCCCGAACCTCGTGACTTCCGCGACACACCGGTGCACGACCGCCGCGACACAGTGGCACAGTTACAGGGTGCCTCTGCGAACCACGGCATGCGGCAAACAGCAGCTTCCAAGTAGAAAAGCAAACAACGTTCATGGCTTACGCGGAGTAATCGTTCGGGGAACGGCAGCCTCTTTCGTGCGGCCCGATTCTTGACGCGATCCCGCGGCCATGAGCCAGGCTCCACCATCACCCCGCAGGCAAGGGCGTCCCCCCGTATATTGGCCGGACACGTCCGCCGATCTCTTTTCACAGCCGCCAGCCACACCCGCCCCTGGGCCACCCCTTCCTTCGCACCCGGAAGACGAGTTTTTCGCGCGAGGCAACGAAGAGGGAACCCTGGCTCCTTCGTCTTTCGACGACGGGGAGATGGACGTCGATGAACCTGCGCCCACGCCTCCGAGCCCCGCGCAGCTCAGGCGACGCGCGCGTCTACGCCGGTTGGTCTCCGGGCTGATCGGAACCGTGTCGATCGCGATGACGCTCGCCGGCGTGAGGGCCTTCTTCGCTCGTTCCCGTGCACGCCGACCCGTGGACAACGCTTTCACCGTCCGACAGCAGGTCGTCCCCTCTATCGAAACGGGAACGCCTGCGCCCGTCCAGAATCTGACGCTGGGGGCGCCCGCAGCCATCGAGCCGTCCCCGGTTTTGGGAGAACACCCCACGACCAAGGCCGATGTGCATCGACTGATTCAACGTGGCCGGATGCGAGACGCCATCGCCGCAGCCCAAGAAGCACTCGCCACCGATCCAAGCGATGCCGAGACGTACTTGCTTCTAGGAGCCGCCCTGCAAGAGACGGGACAGTGGCGCGAGTCGGCGGCGGTGTTCGCGCGCTGCGTCGACGAAGCCAAAAGAGGTCCGAAGAACGAGTGTCGCGCGCTGCGCAGCCGTTAGCTCAGTACGACCCGGGGATCATGGCCCCGAAGCGACCGAGAGCCTCACCGGGGAACCGAGGACCATCGGACGCCCAATAGGCACGATAGGCATCCCGGACGACGACCTCGGCGAGCTTGCCGCGGGGCGAAAACCCCCACTCCGCCTCTTGAGACACGTCGTCGGGATCCGCATAAAATCGCCAGACGAAGAACCCCATGAACGACGGCTCATCGAGGAGCGGCGCCAGCAGCCCGCGGTAAGCATCGGCCTGCGCCACCTGATCGACGACCACCCCCTTCATGCGATCCGGCCACTCCCACGGGCGCACGGCCGGATCCCTGCGCGTCGTGTAACCGAACTCCGTGAAGATCACCGGTTTGTGCCACAAATCCGTCAGCCGCTGCACGCGCTCGACCACCCGCCGGCCCCCCTGGACGAGCTCGGGAAACTTCGCCCCGCTCTGCTCTGCCAACGGATAAAACGCGTTGATGCCCACCACGTCGAGCGCGCCCCAAATGACGGTGTCGTCGACATCGTCCCAGTTGGCAGAATAGGTGAGCGGACCTGCGTAAATCTTTCTGACGTCGGCCACGATCGGTAGAAAGCTCGTGGCCCACCGGCTCGTCACCCAGGTGCGTAGCTCGACCCCGATGCTCAGCATGTCCGCCTCGCCCTCGCGAGCGACGTCGGCCCACGCGGTCACGAAGCGCCGATATGCCTGCGCCCACTTTCTCCACGCTCGGTCATCGCCAGGATTGATTTCGCCCCGCCACTCGCCCGTTTCCACCCAAAGGTGAGGCACCAGGAGCACCCGGAGCCCGTGAGCGTGCGCCTGCCGCATCGCCGCGAGAATGGCTTTTCGATTTTGCGCAAAGGGCGCTTCGAACGTCCAATCGATGCCCGTGGGGGCGAGATCGAGCACCCGCCCGTAAGGCGTCAAGCTGACCCAGGTGGCTCCGAGCCGAGCCAGCTCGGCCATCGTCCGCGCGCAGGCCGTCGATCCGTAGCCCTTGTCCGGATGAACGGCGCTTTCTATCGGCCCGACGGTCATACCGCGCACCGGCGTTTTGCGATCCCACGCCTGCGCCTCGACATGAGCGGCGATCGCAAGGAACGCGAAGACGAAAAGGACGAGCCGGCCCCACCCGGTGTTACGCATGATCGGCCCTGGTGAGGCGCCGGTAGAGCGCGTCGATGAGCTCGTCATCCACGTCTTGGATATGCTTGGCCACGGCGTCGGCGCCCGCTTCGAAAAGCCGGGCCTCCGGATAAGAGTGAGCCACGGCCAGGCAAGCCAGCCCCGCACGTTTCGCCGACTCCACTCCCGCCAACGAATCTTCGATGACCAGCGCGCGACGCGCTTGCTCGTGCCCGAGACGGCCGGCCAGCACGTCGATGGCGAGCTCGTAGCCCATGGGATCAGGCTTACAACGCGGCGTCACCTCGGCGCTGACAACCGCAAAGATCAGATCGTAGAGGCCCATTCGGCGGAGAACGAACGCGATCTCGTCGCCGAGCGCCCCCGAAACGATGGCAACCGGACCCTGGCTCGCCCGAGCCCGGACCAGCCGCTCTGCCCCATCGAAGATGACCAGAGCCGCTTCGGCCCGGCGCATGTAAAATGGGCGTTTGGTCAGTGCGATCGCTTGCACTTCGGCATCCGTGGGGTCCCGGCCCGCATCGACGAGCATGGCTCGGACCGCCCCGATGTCGTCGTACCCGAGATACCGTTCCACATACTGCTCGTCCGAGAAGGTGATCCCCATCGGCCCGAGCACGTCGCGAAATGCGTCGCGGTGGACCAGCTCGTCGTCGACCAAAACACCATTGAAATCGAAAATGGTTGCGGGAAACACTCTGGGATCGGCCCCTCGCCACGCTCTTAGCATGGAGTTGCCGTTCGCGGATCAGGCTCGATCCCCTCCGATCGTTTGTCACCGGCTTTCGCCTTGGGTAGCCTCGAAGTGGTGAAAGGCTCCGGGGCGGCTCTGGAATTGCTCGCCGATACGCTCCGGGGCACTCGCGTGCTCATCGTCGACGACGACCCTCTGCAGTGCGCGCACATCGCGGAGGTCGTCCGCGAATGGGGCTGCGAGCCTTTCACGGCGCAGACCTTCGGCGATGCGCTGCGGCTGCACCGCGACGCTCGGCCCGACCTCGTGCTTCTCGACATCATGATGCCGCACGTCGACGGCTACAAGCTCGCGCAGATCTTCAAGCGCGACGCCGCCTTCATTCCGGTGATTTTGCTCACCGCGCTCGACGACATCGATTCCAAGAGGCGCGGGCTATCCGCCGGCGCCGACGAGTTCTTGAGCAAGCCGGTCAACACGCTCGAGCTGCAAATCCGAATGAGCTCGATGCTGCGCATCAAGCAGCTCGCCGACGAGCTCGATCGCGTCGCCAAACACCTCGCCGAGCTCGCCACCATCGATGGCCTCACCCAAATCGCCAACCGAAGGGCGGCAGAGCAGCGACTCACGCACGAATTCCAGCGCGCCCGCCGTTACAGGCACCCTCTCGCGTACATCATCATCGACATCGACCATTTCAAGGCCGTCAACGACCATTACGGCCATCCCATCGGCGACAAGGTTCTCGTCGAGGTCGCCGCCGCCATTCGCCGGTCCATTCGCACGACCGATCTCGTGGGGCGCTGGGGGGGTGAAGAATTCGTGGTTCTCGCGCCCGAAACGCCGGCCAAGTCGGCGGTGATCGTCGCCAATCGAATTCGAACCAACATCGCTCAATCGACGGCCGACCAACGCGAACAGGGGATACCGACGGTCACCGCATCGCTCGGCGTCGCGACCACCGAGCTGCAGCTGCCCAGCGAGGCCGAGCTCGTCGCGCGTGCCGACAAGGCGCTCTATCGTGCCAAGCACGAGGGGCGCAACCGGGTGATCCTTGCCGACAGTTGAAGCGGGCACCGCGTCGCCGAGTGCCGAGGCCGACGTCATCATCGTCGGGGGAGGCCCGGCCGGAATCGCAACGGCGCTCTTTCTCGGTCACGCCGATCCCGAGCGGCAGCAGCGCGTCGTCGTGCTGGAAAAGGAACGGTATCCGCGCGACAAGTATTGCGCCGGCGGGATCGGCGCGCGCGCCGATCGCTGGCTGGCCGACATCGGTGTTACAGTCGACGTCCCCTCGGTGTCCATCGAGGGCGTGTCGCTCAAGCTCCCCGGCGGCACCGTATGCCGCCGCGAAGGGCCCATCGGGCGCGTCGTTCGCCGAATCGAATACGATCACGCGCTCGCCCGCGCCGCCGCCTCGCGAGGGATTCGCATCTGCGAACAGGCGAAGGTCACCGCTCTCGACGTCGGCCGAGAAGGCGTGACGGTGGTCAGTACCGCCGGCGTTTTTCGCGGTCGCGTCGTGGTCGGAGCCGACGGCGTGGGTAGCTTCGTTCGCAAAGCCATGGGCTTGCCGCGAGGGCGGCTGCGCGCCGAGGTCATCGAACTCGACACCGAAGAGGTCGACGGCGATCCCGAGCGAGACCTTCTCCA
>DASWDH010000229.1:0-4173 GCA_036395495.1 Polyangiaceae bacterium | reverse complement strand
TGCTTCGACCCCATCAGGCCACCCCCCTACGACAATCGATCGACCCCCCGTGGCGCAGCGCGTGCACCCTCTCCCACCAAGGCAGAAAAAATGTTTCGAGCAAGCACAGTAGGGGTCGATCCGTTCGAGGCGCGGCCGGAGGAGTCGGGTCGAGAGCGCGGTCATGCTGGCGTTCCTTCCAGAAGCCGAACCAACATTCGTGAGTGGTGCGAAACCCGCGCTCACCCAGCATGTAGGGCGAGCGGCGAGTGCATCTGCGGTCTGATCCGCTACGACGAATAGCGGACTCGGCACCCCCTACACTCAGAACCCCAGGTCGGAGGGGCTGCACTCGTCGAAGTTGTCGATGATCAAATCGGCATCGGCATACCGCGAACGATCCATGTGTGGATCTGGCACGGCGATGACACGCATGCCCGCGGCGAGCGCAGCCGCCACGCCGAGTGGCGAGTCCTCGAAAACGACGCAGCTCGAGGGGCTTGCCTCGAGCTCGCAGGCTGCGACGAGGAAAATGTCGGGCGCCGGCTTGCCCCGCTTGACGCGAGGATCGTCACCGCAAACGATCGCGCCGAAAATCGAGAACCACGCTCGGTGAAGTTGCGTCTTGATGGCGAACAAACGCGTGTCGGTGCTCGTCGCGACGCCGAGTGGCACGTTTCGGCGGTGAAGCTCGCGTGTGAACGACTCAGCCCCCCGGATGGCTCCCGCCCCGGCCAGGAGCGCTTCGAGCCGTGGTTGTCTCTGCGCGAGGTATTCCTCGGGCCGCAGCGGTAGGTCGAGCGCGCCGACTAGATATTCGGCAGAATCCATCGCACGGCGCCCGATCATGTCCGCCTTTACCGACCAGTCGAAGACCTTACCGTGCTGGGCCGCAATGGCCCCGGTCACCTCCGTGTAGATCGGCTCGGTGTCGAGCAACACGCCATCCATGTCGAAGATCACGTGGCGAACTGGGGAACGCAGCTTCAAAGCCTACCTGTCGAACGACCTGAAAATCTCAAGTGCGGAGCGCCGTCAGCGCGGCGATGATTTCGCCGGCGTGACCCGCTGGGTTCACGTCGGGAAACACCTTGGCGATCTTGCCCTGCCGATCGATGATGAAAGTCACTCGCTTGGCGTGACCCATCCTGATCGGTACGCCGTAGGCCTTCGCGATCTTTTCGTCGGTGTCGGGCAGCAACATGAATGGCAGCTGATACTTTTGCGCGAAGGCGACGTGCGACGTATTGTCGTCGGTGGAGACTCCGAGCACCACCGCGCCCGTCTCTTGGATTTTTTGCCAGGCGTCGCGGATCTCGCACGCCTCTTTGGTGCACCCGGGCGTGTCGTCTTTCGGATAGAAATACAAGACGACCGGTTTGCCTTTCAGAGCGGCGAGGCTCACGTGCATGCCGTCGTGCGCGGTCACTTCGATCGCGGGAGCGGTCGATCCCACAGGCAGGAGCTCGGCCGGCGCCGAAGCGGTGGAACCGCTTTGGGGCTTGTCGGCTCGGCTGCACGCGCCGAGAACGCAAGCCAACACAAGGCTCAACCAGTAGAGAGATTTCATGGCCGAAACTCTGGGCCCCTCCTACCACAAAGCAAGTATTTTCGTCGAATTGACGAACCTTCGATCGGCAAGTAACGCCAATAACGGACAGAGGCAGGCACATGCGAATCGTCGTTCTCGACGGGTTCTCGGTCGACCAGGGAGAGCTCGGCTGGGAGGAAGTGGAAAAGCTGGGCGAACTCACGGTCTACCCGCGTACGCATCCACCCGAGGTGCGCGAGCGCGCCGCGGGCGCCGATGCGTTGCTCACGAACAAAGTGCCCCTCACGGGCCGAGACATCGAAGCGTTGCCCGCGCTGCGTTACATCGGCGTCTTGGCGACCGGAACCAACGTGGTCGATTTCGAAGCATGCCGACCGCGCGGCATCGCGATCACCAACGTGCCTGGCTACTGCGCGAGCGCAGTCGCCCAGTTCGTCATCGCGCTCTTGCTCCACTTCATCGAGGACTTGCCGACTTATTTCGAGCGCGTGAAAAAAAACGGCTGGGCCGAAGCACCCGATTGGTGTTGGTTCTTGCGGCGGCGCGTCGAGCTCAGCGAAAAGACCATGGCCGTCCTCGGTCTCGGCAGCATCGGTGGCAAAGTGGCCGAAATCGCCGGCGCGCTCGGCATGAACGTGCTCGCCGCGGCGGTGCCGGGTGGAACGCAGGCCGGACGTGTTCCTCTTGCAACGGCGCTCGAGAAAGCCGACGTCGTGAGCTTGCACTGCCCGCTCACCGAGGAGACCCGAAGCATGGTCGACCGCCGCTTCTTGGGAGCGATGAAGCCGGGCGCGATTCTCATCAACACCAGTCGGGGCGCCCTCATCGATGAAGGGGCTCTCATCGAGGCTCTCGCGACCGGCAGGCTCGGCGGCGCGTTGCTCGACGTCCTCACCCAAGAACCGCCGCCTCGGAATCTTCCTCTGCTCGATCCCGAAGCTCCCTGGGCAGCGCGGGTGATCGTGACGCCACACATTGCCTGGGGAACGGTCGAAGCCCGGACCAGACTCATCGACGTGGTCGCCCGCAACCTCGCCGCCTTCTCGCGAGGCGAGCGGCTCAACCGCGTGGATTGACTCCTTCGGCGGTGATGCAAGCTTCGAAACCCTCTCGATAGCTCGGATACGCGAGCGACGAGGAAAGCGCACGCTTGATGCGCGTGTTGTCGACGGCGCGATCATGTCGGAGCGTCGGAGCCACTTCGCGGATCGGCAGAGCAGCCGGCAGGGGCAGGTCGAGACGTGCGCATAGCCAGCGGATCACCTCGATCTGGGGGACGGGCGCGTCGTCGGCGGCGACGAACACTTCGCCGCGCACGCGGTCGAGCGGCGCGGCCATCGCAGCGAGCACGAGTGACGCGAGGTCGGCAACGTGAATGCGCGAGACGACGTTGGATCCGTCATCCGGAACTCGGAAATCTCCCGCCAGCAACCTTCGGTGAAGTCCGCGGCCCGGACCGTAGATGCCGGCCGCTCGCAGGATCGTGGCGCCGGCAGCAAGATAGGCTCCTTCCGCCTCGAGCCGAACGCGGGCGCGCGGCTCCGATGGATCCACCGGCGTCGACTCATCGACGTGTCCGCGGGCGGCTCCGAACACGCCGGTGGTCGAGATGTAGACGACGTGGCGCGCGCTCCTGAGGGCCGGCGCGATCTCCGCATCCGTGGTGCCGTCGGGGGGCAGCGCGACGAGCACGTCGGCGCCAGCCGGTAACACGTTTCCGACGAGATCGGCGTCGAGCATCGAGACGAGCCGCGCCTCGATGCCGAGCTCGACGAGCCCTGGCATCTTGTCCGGACTGCGGGTCGTGGCGATGACCCGCGAACCGCGCGAGCGCGCGCGCCGGGCCACCTCGAGACCCGTAAATCCGCAACCGAGAATGACGAGCGGCGGCGCGGCCATACCGGCGACCAGCCTAGCACCGCCCAAATCAGGGCTGGTCGGCTGCGCGCCGCCGCCGGCCGAGGCGGCGCAGCGGCAGCAGAATCGCCGCGAAAGCCAGTGTTACCAGCGACGTGCGCGAACGGCCGCGCCTCGACCGGCGAGGGACGTTGCACTTGCTTTCGCTCGACGAGCTCGAACCCGACGAGGTGTCACAGCCGTCGTCGGACGATCCCGAATCGCCATCGCAACCGTCATCGGCGTCCGACGAACTGCCGGAATCCGAGCTATCGCAGCCCTCCTCGTCGGTGTTCGAGTCATCCTCCGGCGCGCCGTCGCAGCCCTCGTCGGATCCCGAGCTGCTGGAATCCGATCGATCACAGGAATCGTTGGATTCCGCTGATTCGGGCGCTGCCGGAGAGCAGGAGCACGATAGCGAGAGCCCTTCGGTCGCAGGTTCTCCCGGATCGACGATCATGCCAGTGGGATCGGGAACTACCGTGGGATTGGGCGGTGCGACCGGCGGCGCCAGACCTGGAGGCACGGGGGTTGGACCCGAAGAGCCGCCGTCGGGAGAAGACGTCGAGCTACAGCCGATCTCGGAATGGGTGGCGAGGAGGAACGGGCTCTTCGGCGGCCCGGGATCGGTCGTGGCCGCGAGATCATCGCCAAACTCGTGCGCCGGCACGATGCCGCGGACTCGCGTGAGCCAGGTCGTGGAGAGCTCGAGGCCCGAAAGAGCGAGCGCCAGATCGGCGGCCGCA
>DASWDH010000228.1:0-10922 GCA_036395495.1 Polyangiaceae bacterium | reverse complement strand
CTTGAACAGCGCGATGAAGTCATTGACGATCGGCGGTATCACGATGCGCACCGCTTGTGGAACGATGATCCGCCGCAGCGCGAGCGGTGTCGACATCCCGAGCGCGAGAGCCGCTTCCATCTGACCCTTGGGAACGGCCAGAAGACCGGCCCGGTAGATCTCCGATTCGTAGGCCGAGTAGTTGATGGCCAGCCCGGCGATGGCGGTCCAAAACGCCGGAACGTTGATGCCGACCTCGGGCAGGAAGAAGAAGATGAAGTAAAGCTGCAGCATGACCGGTGTACCGCGCAAGAACTCCACGTAAGCTCCGAACGGCACCTTGAGCCAGCGCGGCCCATACAATCGGCCGAGCGCGATCAAGAGGCCCGTTGCCACCGCCAACGGAAACGACAGGCAAGCGAGGACGACGGTGAGCCCAGCCGATTGCAAAAGGACGAGCCCATAGTTGTCGACGACCTGGAGACCATGCTTCTTCGCGCCGAGATTCACCGGCGGCGCTGCGGCTCGGAGCTGCTCCGCCGCCGGTTCGGGCGCGGTCGGCAGATAGCCGTAGAAACGGCCGGCATTGGCGATGTCCAGGAGCTCTCGCTGCGCGTCGTCCCAGATCCCGTAGGACCGGTAGATCGTTTCGAGCTCACCGCGTCGGATCATGAGACCCAGCGTGTCGTTCAGTGCGCGAAGAAGCTTCGCTTCTCCTTTGCGCGTGTAGATGACGTAGTAGCCGCGCCCGACGGGGGCTTCGATCGGACGAAGCGCCGGAAAGCGCGTTCGGTAAAACACCGCAACCGGCGTATCCTGCAGGGTCGCGTCGAGCTTGTGGGTCTCGACCTCCCTCATCGCGTCGGTGCACCCGTCGTAGCTCACGATCTCGGCACGCCCAGAAAGTCGCTCATGCAAGTATTTCTCGGCGGCCGAGCCGCTGAGCGCGCCGACCTTACGCGGTCCGCCCAGACCTGGTCGGTCGAGGTCGGCCCACGATCGGACGTCGCCATCGGCTCGAGCGAGGAGCTGCAGACCGTAGATGTAATAAGGAATGCTCGCTTCCATCACCTCGAGACGGAGCGGCATCCACTCGTATCCGTTGAGCACGATGTCCGCCTTCTTCGTGCGGAGAAGCTCCGGCATTTTGTCCCAAGGACCCTGGAAAAAAATCGGGGCGAGGCCGAGGTGGGCGGCAAGCTTTTCGGCAAGGTCGACCTCGAACCCCACCACCCGATTGGGGTCCTCGTCGGCCGGATAAACGAACGGGCCGCCCCCCTCTTGGTCGGCGGCCCAGATGAGCTTACCGGGCAATAAGAGCTCGGGGCTGCCGTCCGCCGCCGCTGCCCTGGCGACGCTCACCGACACGAACGACAGTGCGGTCGTCAAGAGCCAAACCCAAAAGCGATGGCGGAGCATAGGCCGGAGAGAGGCCCGCCATACTAACAGAGTCGGGCAACTCGTTACTTGGTTGGCGACTTCGCCGTTTCGTTCGTGTTACTCGGCGCGGCCTGCTCGGTGTCGGCGCTGCTGGCTGGAGCGCTCGGGTCTTTCTGACCTTCGACCGTGACTTCGCCGTATTTGGTGGGAGGGCTCACCCAGTCGGTGCGTTGTTTGGGCTCGGGGGCGCGCAGCACGCAGCCGCAGCCGACGAATGCGAATAGGAGGTACTTCATGCCCCAATTTTGCAGCGAGAAAACCCTCTCGTCCAGCGTTCGGCGCTGGTTTGTTGTGTTACTCGGCGCAGCCTGCGGCCCGCCTGCGCTTGTGTTACTCGGCGCGGCCTACGGCCCGCCTGCGCTTGTGTTACTCGGAGCGGCCTACGGCCCGCCTGCGATTCACGGCTCGCCGGAGCCCTGGATGATGCCGCGCCGCCCGTTGAGCCGCCAGTCCCGGTCGGCCCGATCGAGCTCCGTGACCAGTCCTTCGGGCAATCCGACGAGCGCGTCGCTTTTCATCGTGCGCAGGCACAAAGCCGGCGTCGGGAAGTAGCTGGTGGATTCGGCGAAGCTCGTCCCGGCTGGCCAAAGGGCATCGCCGATGACGCGCCGGTAGTTGGCATCACCTTTGAAAATGACCATGCTCGCACCATCCAGCGCGCCGGCGATGCGGGCGGGGCAATCCCACAGAAACCTTGGCCCGTTCCAGAACGAGTCCGGCCAAACGCGCAACCTTCCGTCGGCGAAGGCGCGCCAGAGTCGGGACCCGAGCTCGGCGCTCGCGCCGCCCCTCGCCCGCATGGCTGAAAGGAGCGACCACACATCGTCGGCGAGCGCATCGCTCACGAACATCGGATGCATCTTCACGTGCAGACTGATCCGCGCGCCGACCAGGGAGATCAGCGCGTCGGCGAGCACCAAGTCCATCGAGAGCTCGCTGCCCGTGTTATCGGCGACGATGTGAACGTCGGCACGCGGAGTGAGCAACCGGTCGACGGCCCAATCTCTGTCGTCGACGAGGAGGTCGTCGTTCGCGCCCACCGCTCCGAAGGCGGTGCCGACGGCATAGCTCAGGTCGACGCGATTGCCCCAGAGCGCGAGGCCCAAGAGCGACCGGATCCGCTCGCGCGGATCCTCGGGCTCGCGGTCGAGCACGGTCTGCAAACCCGTCCACAGTCGCGCGCTGGCTAGGTCCTCGCGTTTCGCAGGGCCAAATGGGTCACGCCCGCTTTCCCAATAGCGTGTTGCCGCCGTGAGACAGCGATACACGTAGCATTCGGCGAAGAACCAATCGGTCGCAAGCCACCGCTGCCCGGCCATCTCGTTTTCCCACTCGCCCGCGTCGGGGGCCGGGTAGCCGAGTGGGGGAACCGGGGCATTCGCGCGAATCTCTTCGATGAGCTCCCGAATGGCGGCGACGATCGGCGCCGGATAATCGGGGTTGCGCTCGATGACCTCCTCCAGGATCCTCGGTACCCGCACGGCCATGCTGAAATGCGCGAAGGCATTGCTGCCATCGGTGCGGATCGGCGCCGGACGCATGACCCGTTTATAGCCGACCTGGAGCATGCGTATACTTCGCCCGAAGACTCGGCATGGCTCGCTTCCGGTGGATGGGCCGATGGCGAACACGCGCCCCAACAGTGGTAAGGTCCTTCCCGTGATCAAGCCGCACGTGGTGATTCTGGGTGGCGGCTTCGGCGGATTCGAGGCGGCTAGGCGGCTGCGGCGAGCACCCGTGCGGGTCACGATCATCGATCGACGCAACCATCACGTTTTCCAGCCGCTCCTTTATCAAGTGGCCACGGCGGTGCTCAATCCGAGCGACATCGCCGCGCCCATCCGGCGCATCGTACGCGGCGACAACATCACGGTGTTGCTCGCGGAAGCCACGGCCATCGACCTCGAAGGAAGGAAAGTGCACCTCGCCGAAGACGAGATCGCTTACGACTACCTCGTCGTCGCCACCGGCTCGACCCACTCCTACTTCGGCCACGACGAGTGGTCGCGCCGCGCTCCCGGCCTGAAGAGCCTCGAGGATGCCCTGGAGATTCGAAGGCGCGTGCTCTTTGCGTACGAAGCCGCCGAGCGTGAACCCGACTCCGAGCTTCGAAAGCAATGGCTCACCTTCGTGGTCGTGGGGGGGGGGCCGACGGGCGTGGAGCTCGCCGGAGCGCTCGCGGAAATCTCACGCGTCTCGCTGGCCCACGACTTTCGCCATTTCGATCCCGCACAAGCGAAAATCGTGCTCGTCGAAGGGGGGCCACGCCTTTTGGCGGCGTATCCCGAGAGGCTCTCGGAAAAAGCGCGGCGATCGCTGGACAAGCTCGGCGTCGACGTCCGAACGGCCACGCTGGTCACCGAAGTCGGGGAACAGGGCGTGCGTGCAGGTGGCGAGTGGATCGCGGCGCGGACCGTGCTTTGGGGAGCGGGCGTTGCGGCATCTCCCCTCGCCCGCACGCTCGGCGTTGCGCTCGACCGCGTGGGACGGGTCCGCGTGACCGCCTCGCTCACCGTGCCCGGCCATGACGAGGTGTTCGTGATCGGCGATCTGGCTGCCCTCGAGCAAGACGGAAAGCCGATACCCGGCGTCGCGCCGGCCGCCATGCAGGAGGGAAAACACGCGGCCCACAACATTCTTCGATCGATGCGAGGTCGCCCGCTCGTCCCGTTCCGGTTTTGGGACCGCGGGCAGTTCGCCGTGATCGGACGTGGATCGGCGGTGGGGATCATGTTCGAAAAGCTGCAGGTCACTGGCTTTTTGGCGTGGGTCGCATGGCTCGGGATTCACATCTTGTTTCTCATTGGATTTCGAAATCGGATCGCGGTTCTCTTCAACTGGGCCTATTCGTTCTTCACGCTGCGGCGGCACGCGCAGCTCATCACCGGTGAGGACATCAAGACATTGCCCCCGCTGACGCGAGGGGTGGGCCATGAGCTCGAGCTCGAAGAGTCCCGAGAACCATCATGAGCGAACGCCGCGCGGCCCATGCGTGGGCTCTTTTTGTCGTGGCGCTCTTTTTGGGAATCTCGCCGGCTCCATCGCAAGCGCAGGGAGCGCTCGCGCTCGAGTGGAACGCGCCCACCGGATGTCCGTCGCCGGACGAGGTGCGAGCGGAGATCGAGCGGCTGCTCGGAGGACCTCCGTACCTGCCGTCGGGCGAACCGTTGGCGGCGCGCGCGTCGGTGACGCACGACGACGTGTGGCGCGTTTCACTGGAGACGGGCGCCGGCGCGAAGACCCGCCGGCGCACGCTGCAAGCCGATTCATGTCGAGGTCTCGCCGATGCAACGGCGCTCATCGTCGCCCTCATGATCGATCCGGAAGCCGTGGCCTCGCACGGGCCGAGCACCGCACCGGTTGCGTCCACCCCGCCTTCCACGGCACCGGCTAGCCCTTCTCCTGCGCCTCCTACGCGTGGGCGCACGGCGATCCCCACTCGTCCGGAAACGGCCGAACCGACCACCGCCGCTCCCTCGGGCGACGGCTCCCCCGCGCCGCGATTTTTCGTCGGCCCTTTTGTTTCGGCGGACGTCGGCGTGCTCCCTGCACCGGACGTCGCCGGCGGCTTGAACGTGGGGCTCACGTGGAGAAGCCTCCGCCTCGCGCTCGCGGGCTCTTACGGCTTCGGCCGGCCCACGACCTATGTGGCTGCGCCGGCCGGCCCGGGTGGAACATTCCGGCATGTCTGGGGTTCGATCGTCGGCTGCGGCGCCATGATGCGGGATCGCTGGGATGCCGGCCCCTGTGCTCTTTTCGAGATGGGGAGCATGCACGGCGAAGGGGTCAGGGTCAGCTACCAGACGCCCGACGACGCGCTGTGGGTGGCGGTGGGCGCCGGCGTTTTCGTTTCCTGGAACGTCAGCCCTCGTTGGGCGATTCCACTGCGCGTCGAGGCCCTCGTTCCCCTGGCGCGGCCCCGGTTCGTCCTCGAGAACGTAGGGGACGTATTCCAAACGGCGCCCGTCTCCGGTCGCGCTACTCTAGGCGGGGAGCTTCATTTTTGATGACGGATTTTTCAGGCGTCGGGCACCAAGCCAGGGAGATGAATCTCGCCGCTGTGGTGCTGCCCGACGAGACCGATGGCAGGCCCGGAACGGCGCCTCGGGCGTCGGGCATCTCCGCGCTCCTCACGTTCGACGCCGTCTACGAGGGCTACTTCGATTTCGTCTGGCGCAGCGTGAGACGGCTCGGCGTCGACCCGTTCGCAGCCGACGACGTCGTGCAGGAAGTCTTCTTCGTCGTGCATCGCAAGCTCGGCGAGTTCGAAGGACGGTCTTCGCTCAAGACTTGGCTCTTCACCATCGTGCTGCAGTTCGTGCGCCACCATCGAAGGACGAGACGACGCAAAGAACTTCGCCGCGAAGAGGGGCAAAACCCTCGCGATCCCGATCACCTTCCGGACGCTCGGCAACCGGGACCGTTGGAGTCCGCCGAAACCGCTGACGCCGTTCGCCTCCTCGACCGCTTGCTGCACGAGCTGGACGACGAGAAGCGCGACGTGTTCGTGCTGGCCGAGCTCGAGCAGATGACCGCAGGGGAGATCGCCGAGGTCGTGGGGGTGAACGCGAATACCGTCTATTCGAGGCTCCGGGCGGCTCGCCAGGAATTCGAGCAGGCGCTCGCGCGACACCGTGCGCGCGACGCGCGGAGGCGACCATGAAGCCGTTGAGTCCCGAGGCGCAGGCGATCGTCGATGCGGCACGCGCGGGAGACGTCCCCGCGGTCGAAGATCGTATGCGGATCAAACAATCGGTGCTCGTACGTGTCAGCGCGGCTGCGGTCGCGATTTCATCGGCGAGCGCGACGTCGTCGGTCGCGGCAGCGAAGGGTGGTGTCGCGTGGCTGGTGACGTCGCTCGTCGTCGGCGGAGCGGCTGCGATTGGCGTCGTACAATGGAACGACACTCATCGGCCCGCCACTGCACCTTTGACGGCGCGAGCAGCGGAGCCCGCTCCCCGCGAGCGGACGGAGTCGAAGCGCGTTCCGACATCGGAAGAGTCGCCCGATGTGCCTGCGCCCACGGCTCCCCTGCGCGTCGCTCCGTCGCGCCCCCCCGATCCCGCCGCCGCACCGAGCCGAGTGGCATCGCACACCACCCTGGAGCGCGAGATCGCGCTGCTTCGCGAGGCACACGAGGCGCTCCGGGCCGCGGAGCCTGGGCGCGCTCTCGACGTGCTCGACCAACACGCCGAGCGTTTCCCGCGCGGCGCGCTTGCCGAGGAACGACGGGCGGTGCGAGCGATCGCACTCTGCCAAGCCAAGCCCGGATCGGCAGCCCGCGCGCAGGCCGAAACTTTCTTGCGCTCCGCGCCCGAGTCACCGCTCGTTGAAAGGGTCCGTTCGGCTTGCGACGTTGGTCCGCCCGAATTTTCGCGCTGACCTGCTCTTTGAGTGACGAGAAATCCCGCAGTCGGGCACTCAGCGTACGCAACCTTGGCAGGAGGAGTCATGAAAGCATCGCTTATCGTTTCGGTGACTTGCGTGGCCGCGCTGTACGTCGGCTGCGGGGGAGAGAGCGTTACCATCGGGGGGCAGGACTTGAATTCGGGCGGCAAGGGGGGCCAAAGCGCAACCACCACCAGCGCGACGACCGGTTCCGGTGGCGCATCGACCTCCGGTACATCGGCCAGCACCACCACCGGCGGCGCGGGCGACCCCAACACCGGAGGCACGGGCGGCACGGGCAGCACCGGGGCCGATAGCGGCGTCCCATGTGGACTGAGCCTCTTGTGCACGGGCAACCAGCACTGCTGCACCAACCCAGTAGGCCCGAACCAGATCTGCACGCCGGTCTGTACGACCGATCCCTGCCTCGGTGCCCCCTGCTTCTCTCCGGCAGACGCCGGCACGGGTCCGGTGGCGAACCTAACCTGCTGGCGCACGCAAATGCCCTTTCCTCCGCTCGACAAGAGCTGCTCGACGAAAGCGGATTGTTTCATCGCACGCCACACGATCAATTGCTGCGGCTCTCAAACGGCGGTTGGCATCAACGTTTCCGCCAAAGCTCAGTTCTCGCTCGCCGAGACGACCTGCGGAGGGGGCCTTTGCGGCTGCGTCTCGTTCGCCACGACCGCCGAAGATGGTCAATCGGAAAACTCGGGACAGCCCATCGACGTCGACTGCATGCGTGGCGCGTGCTCCACCTTCGTGCGGTAGCGGCGCCAGGACTTGCCAAGACCCGCTCGCTTGGGGCAGAAATGAGCGATGCGTCTACTGCACACGATGCTTCGGGTCGGAGACCTGCAAAAATCGATCGATTTCTACGTCCAGGCGTTGGGGATGAAGGTCCTTCGTTTGCGCGATTACCCCGATGGCAAGTTCACCTTGGCCTTCGTGGGCTACGGAGCGGAAGACTCGCACACCGTCGTCGAGCTCACCTACAATTATGGGGTGTCGAGGTACGAGCTCGGCACGGCGTTCGGGCACCTCGCGGTCGGTGTCGAGGACATCCACGCCGCGTGTGACAAGATTCGCCGCGCCGGGGGGCAGATCACGCGGGAACCGGGTCCGATGAAGCACGGAACGACGGTGATCGCCTTCGCCGTCGACCCCGACGGCTACAAGATCGAGCTCATCGAAGGGCGCCAGCACTTAGCTGATCCCGCGGTAACTCGAACGTGAACGAGTCATCGACAGCGTTCACGAAGACGACTACGAAAAACCACCGGCACTTCAAGCACTAGTTGCGCTCGATCTTCACCAGGCCGGCGACGGTCATCGCGCGATACTGCGCGGCGATCCAGGCCGGGGGGCGCATGCCTTTTTCGATGCGCAGCTCGTCCATCGCGCCGGTGTACCAGTGAGAGACGTTGTCCTCCTCGGTTCCGATGACCACGCGCGTCGACACCATGTCGATGAACGTCTTCGCCGAGAACGCTCCCGCGGGCGGCTTCTTGGTGCTGATGAGCTGATCGTTCTTGAAGAACCTTTCTTCGTCGGCGCCGAGATCGACGACGTAGGTCACCCATGCCCATTCGTTGACCTTGATGAAACCAGGATCGGAAAGGATGCGCGCATAGCCGCTCGCCGCCGTGTTGGTACCAGGATCGATGTGGGAGATCATCTGGCCCGCGGCGTTGATGTTGAAGTCGGTGTACGAATTGTGGTTGTCGTCGAACCACTTTCCGAACGTCATGATGATCATGCCGTTGATCGAGTCTTCGATTCGCGTCGGATTGATCCAGGCCGAAAAAGTGCAACCCGGCGCCCCAGCCACCACCTTGATGTTGTTTTTCAAGTTGATGTGGTCGTGTTGCGAGCCGTTGAGCGTGAGACCCTTACCGAACTTTGCGTCGGTGAAACTCCCGCCCACCATCTCTGCGCCGTCGAAGTTGTTGGCCGTGGAGTCCAACGAGTGGCCGGACAGGTGCCACACGCCTGCGTAAGGCTGCGGCCACACGGCTTGCGCGTCGGCTTCCTGCGGAGCCGCGGCACCCTTGTTTCCGTAGTACATCCAGACCACCGTGGGCGCGGCGCCGACTTTCGGCAAACGAAGCCACACGAGCGACGTGCCCGTCGCGTTCCACGCGTCGATCTCGTGACTCAGCAATTTGCCGTCATCGCCGACGAAGCGAAGGTCTTCCCCCGCGGCCTTGGCTGCCTGATAGTCGATCGACATCGCGTCGAGCTTCACCGGCACCTGGAAATCGACGAGATCCTCTTTCAGCTCCTGATCGGCAATGGTGATCTTGCTGCGCTTCGTCCACTCGGAATTCCACCAACCGGGCGTGCCGGTTCCGCCGTCGGGCATCGGCGGGGTGACCGCATCGCTGGGCGCCGCGTCGTCCTGCGCCGGCGCATCTATCGCGGGCGCGTCGTCAGTCGATGCAGCATCCATCCCAGGTGGGGATCCTCCGGCGCCGGGACGGCCAACGGCGCCGAGCTCGGAGCTACACGCGCTGAGCCAACCCCCGAGGAGCAGCCCGTAAGCTCCGAATTTTCGACGCGCCACGGTCCATAAGACGCGCCTAGCCGTCCGGATGGCTCAGCAATCGCTCTTGTTACTCGGCGCGGCCTTCGGCCCGCCTGCGGCTGTCATGTTACTCGGCGCGGCCTGCTCGTCAGTCCGAATCCAGCAGGATGCCGAGCGTGCGGCGAAGGGGTTCCGCCGCCCCCCACAGCAGCTGATCGCCGACCGTGAAGAGGCTCACGTACTCCTTGCCAAGACGCATCTTGCGAATGCGGCCGACCGGCACTCCCAATGTTCCCGACACCGCCGCGGGTGAGAGGCGCCGCAACGTATCCTCTTTCGCGTTGGGAATGACCGATACCCAATCGTGCGCCGTGCCGATCGCCGCCTCGATTTCGTCGAGGGGCACGTCCCGCTTGAGCTTGATCGTGAGCGCCTGACTGTGCGAGCGCATCGCCCCCACGCGCACGCAGATTCCGTCGATCGGGATCGGCGGATCGAGCCCGAGGATCTTGTTGGTCTCGACGAAGCCTTTCCACTCTTCGCGTGTTTGCCCCTCTGCAACGGCGCTATCGATCCAGGGGAGGAGACTCGCCGCCAGAGGGGCCCCGAACTCCGCCCGCGGAAAATCCGCCGATCCCAGCGACGCGGTCACCGCGCGGTCGATATCGAGAATCGACGACGCCGGATCATCGAGCCACGAACCGCATGCGTTGCCGAGCACGCGCATTTGCGCGACGAGCTCCCGCATGTTCTTGGCTCCCGCACCCGAGGCCGCCTGGTAGGTGGCACAGCTCACCCACTCGACCCAACCCTGGCGAAAGAGCCCGATCGTCGCCATCAGCATCAAGCTGACGGTGCAGTTGCCGCCGATGAAGTCGCGCACGCCCGTCGAGATCGCCCGGGTAATGAGATTCTGATTGACCGGATCGAGAACGATGACGGCGTCTTTTTCCATGCGCAGCGCGGAGGCAGCATCGATCCAAGCTCCAGCAAAGCCGGCCCGGCGAAGCTTCGGATGAACTTCATTCGTGTAGTCGCCCCCCTGGCAGCTCACCAGGATGTCCATGCGCCGGAGCGCATCGATGTCCTTGGCATCTTGCACCGGAGCGGTATCGCGGCCGATGTTCGGTCCGCGCGTACCGGTTTGGGAAGTGGAGAAAAATTGCGGCTCGATCCGGGAGAAATCCTGCTCGGCAAGCATCCGCTCGACGAGCACCGATCCGACCATCCCACGCCAACCAATGATACCGACCTTCTTCATGTTACTCGCTCGACTGTACCACGAACGCAGACCGAGTTGGCAGAGCGCCCCCCATCTGGGATAACTGCTGTCCATCTACAACGAGGGAACCGAACATGAGCCAAGACGCCGCGCGGCCGCATCATCCTCCATCGGCCTCGACGCCCAAGCAGGGCGGAGGGGAGGCACTGCCCGAGATCGACGTGCGCGAGCGCGGCGCCGAAAAAGACGGGCAGCCCCAGGCGATGAACCGCCGGCTTTTCATGCAATTTTTGGCCTTCGAGTTGGACGGCGGGCCGTTCGAGCAGGCGATGAAGGGCTTGGCGAATGCGTTGTCCGAACGGCGGG
>DASWDH010000227.1:0-2124 GCA_036395495.1 Polyangiaceae bacterium | reverse complement strand
AGGAGGTCGATCTCGACATGGACATGGATACGTTCCGCTCGGTGCTCGCGCAGGTGCTGCGCGAGGAGCTCGGTATCGGCGAAACGACGATGGGCACCCGCTGGCAGGGGGGTGAGCTGATTCTCAAACCCGGCAAAGAGGGTACCGCCGAAAAACGCGTTCCCATCGAAACCTTTTTTCACAAGGTCGTCATGCTGCGCGACAGGCTCAGGGTGCTCGAGCAGCGCATCAACGCGCATCCCTCGCTGAGCGACGAAGACAAGGTTGGCATCCAGCAATACATCACCGCCTGCTACGGCTCGCTCACGACGTTCAATGTGCTCTTCGCCGACCCCACCAGTGAAGGCTTCAGAGGGAGCAGCGGCAAGGATTAGTCATTTGGGCTTGCCGCGCGCCTCGAGCTTGGCGCGGAGTTTCGAAGCGTAACCCGGCTTGGTTTCTTGCCGGGCGCGACCGATTGCCAGGGCGTCGGGGGGGACATTGTGCGTGACGGTCGTGCCGCTCGCCACGTACGCGCCATCGCCGATCGTCACCGGGGCGACGAGCTGCGAATCGGAGCCGACGAAGACTCCTCGACCGACGACCGTCTTCTTCTTGCTCACACCGTCGTAGTTGCAGAAGATCGTGCCCGCGCCGATGTTGGAGGCCTCGCCGATCTCGCCGTCGCCGAGGTAAGCGAGGTGGTTCGCCTTGGCCCGCGCATGCATCAGCGTTTTCTTCGTTTCCACGAAGTTACCGATGTGCGCTTCTTCGCCAATCTCACTGCCCGGCCGCAAATGGGCGAACGGCCCGACCTGTGCGCGAGGACCGACCCGTGAAGACGTGATCACCGAATACGGCAAGATCCGTGCGCCCGGCTCGATGAGGGCATCGGCGATCACGCATCCGACATCCACCGAAGCCCCCCGCCGGATGACCGTCTTGCCGCGCAGCACGACACCCGATTCGAGCGTGACATCGGGTTCGACTTCGACCGAATCGTCGACGAGCGGGTCGCCGTGGTAGGTCACGCCCGCACGCCCGAGCCGCTCGATGATGCGCCGATGCATCGCGCCTTCGGCGGTGGCGAGCTGGACCCGATCGTTGACCCCGACCAGGCTGGCGGCACGGGTGGGGATCGCGATGGCACCCCCCTTTTTTTCGGCTGCTTCGATGATGTCGGTCAGATAAAGCTCGTTCTGAGCATTTTTCGGCTTGAGGT
Source organism: Polyangiaceae bacterium (assembly GCA_036395495.1). Lineage (GTDB taxonomy): Bacteria > Myxococcota_A > Polyangia > Polyangiales > Polyangiaceae > DASWDH01. The sequence goes on along the minus strand of DASWDH010000227.1, from coordinate 923 downwards.
CGGCCAATGCCTCGCGCAAGAAGGAAACCCTGGCGGCATAAAAGCCGGGGTTGACCTCGTCGATGGCTCTCTCTTTTTCGTTGCGTAGATCGCGGTGCTCGCGAATGGCCGAAACGCGCCCTTTCGCGTCGCGCAACACCCGACCATATCCCGTGGGATCCTCGAGCACGCAGGTCAAGAGGGCGAGCGGAGCCTCGGGGTGGCCTTCGAGGGCGGCGGCCAAGGTCCTGAGATCGCTCACCTCGACGAGCGGCGCATCGCCGTAGAGCACGAAGGCATGGTCCTCGGTTCCCATCTCGGGCATCGCCATGAGCGCCGCGTGCCCGGTGCCTTTCTGCTCGGCTTGACTCGCGATGCGAACCGCCTTGCCGAACATCTCGCCGAGGTAGGCCTGTACCTGCTCTCCTTCGTGACCGACGACCACGACGACGTCGGTAGCTCCCGCCTCGATCGCCGCCCGCACCGGGTAGTAGATGAGCGGGCGTCCGGCCAGCGAGTGGAGCACTTTGGGGATCGAGCTCTTCATGCGCGTGCCCTGGCCGGCGGCGAGGATGATGGCGGCGAGATTGAACATCGAGATCCCTTCTGTCCCGTCGGAGTCCGATTCGACGCCAAAAGAATGCACGCGGTAGCATGTCTTTGCACGCCATATTAGGCTTGGCCGGAGACCGGCCTATGCCACGACAGGCCCTATGTGCACGAGCAGCCCTGCTGCCGCGGTCAACGCTTTGTATGAGCTTGCTGGTCGGGTGCGCCGTCGGCGGCTGTATCCGCTCTCGCGGCGACCTGTTCACCGCCGCGTGCGGCGATCCGGCTACGCACGCACCGGGCCCGTGTCCCGAATGGCCGAACGTCGAGAGCAACGCCAATTCCGACGCGTGGCTCATGGCCCATCACGACGAAATCGAATTGATGCGACCTCG
>DASWDH010000226.1:0-6468 GCA_036395495.1 Polyangiaceae bacterium | reverse complement strand
AGAGGCCAGCTCTCGCTCGGGTTGAGCGAGACTTTCAGCCGCGAGCGGCACGGCACGATCAGCACGTCCACGAACGATGTTTTTCCGGCGGCATCAGCCGCTCTTGCCGGCGGTCTGTTTCTCGTTCGGCACCGCCACCTTTCCGTCTCTCTTCTTCTGGGATCCTCGCTAGCACCGGCTGTCAACCCGCTCACCGGCTCGCTTCAACAACGTCTGCAAGGAAGCGGAACGTTGCTCGTCGTCGCGGACCGCGCGACCGTGTCAGCTACCCTCGATGGCGGTCAAACGATCCCTTTCGACGACGACCAACAAGCACGGGTCATCGGGTTTGGGCTAGGGGCGACTTATCACGTCAGCCGGCTGACCGACCTGGCGGCGGGTTATCGGACGGTGTGGCAGTTGTCGTCGGATCCGCGGCTCGATCGTCCCCCGCAATGGATTGCGTTCGTCTCGCTGATTGTTCGCGCTCCGCCGCTGCTCTTTTGACCTGTGACGGCCGCTGGAGAAAGGTCAGCCCGCCTTACCGTCGGGATGAAAGACCGCTGAGCCGATGAATTTTCGGAGGCCGACGTGATCGACGGTGCTCTTCGCATCCGAAAAGGCCATTCGTTCGAAGAGAATGCAGAGCAACGCCGAGTCGACGGATTGGGCGACCGACACCGTAATGGGATTCTCGGCGACGGGCCCGAGCGCGATGAGCACCAAGTCACCCGACGCCGTGCAGCGCTGAATCTCCTCGACGAGCTGCATCATGTGCTTGAGCGGCACGCGGGTGGCATCGGCGACGCGAATCGGCACGCCGAGGTGAATCATTCCCGTGCGCGCCAATGAAACGGCGATGGTCAGGGTGAAGTCCGCCGGACCACCCACTCCCGCCGGCACCAATGCCAAGCTCTTCCAGTCTCGCGAACGCACGGTCAGCCAGAACTTTTGCCAGTCGAGCTGCAGCCACGGTTCGAGGCGTCGCTCACTCAGGACCAGAGACGTTTGGGAGGCAGGCTGCTCTTCGGTCATCGTTTGCGAGGCGTGATTGTGTGCCATCCCTTGCCTGCGCCCGTTTCATAGCATTTCGGCATCAGGACGGACCGTTTACCACGACTGGGACAAGATCAGATCGCGGAGCTCGTGACGCTAGTTGGTGTCCTCGTACTGCCTACCCATCGCGATCACTCGCAATTTCCGGAGGTCGATCTGATCTTTGACCTCGAAGGTACCGAGGAGGCCCGTTTTCCACGCCGTCTGGGCGTCCGGCGACGAATCGGCGTACAGGCTCACAGCTCCCGAAAAATCCCCGACGAATGCGCCGTACTCTTGCAGAGCACGCGCCACGATCCGCCCCGAGCGCGACAGCCCGAGCGTGTCGAGGTTCAATGCGGGATCGAGTTGGACGCGACCGCCGCACGGGATTCCACGCGTCGGCAGGGCGCGGTCGGTGGTGACCTGGGCCGTGCTGGCGGGGGGGGTGTACCAATGCGAGCGGATGTGCGGATAGGCGATCGCGAGCGCGTGTTCGATCTTGCCGGCGCGCATTTCGTCGACGGTGATGAGGCCGGCGACCAGGGGAAAGCCGCAGGCGCGCGCCCCGTGCGACAACCACCACGCCTGTTGGCCGTCTTTGGGAGGACGCACGCCGGTCCCCGAAAGGTCGGCCGCCGCGCAAACCGAGCACGTCCAAGAAGTGCTGCTCGTCCGGGTCGCGTCCCAGAATCCCCACTCTTGGTTGGTCTGTCGACTGACGATGGAAAGGTGCTTGTCGGTACCTTGCGCGGGGGCCGCGCCGGCAGGGATCGGCACGTCGGCATGTTTGGTCTCGAAACCCTGACCGCCGAGCACCGATACATCGACGCTCGACATCCCCGTGGTCGAGTCCGCAAAGTAAACTGGGATGCTGTAGCTCTCGATGTTGATCGTGATGTACGGCCAGGCGGAGCTCACCGTCAGATCGGCGACGAGCGTGCTCGAGTCGGCGGCGAGCGACGGATTCGCGGGGAGCGGCGTGTTCCACGGACTGCTGTCGCTGAACGGCCGCCACGCCCGCGGGCTGAGCGATCCGGCGTCGCCGGTCGTGCCGCCCGTGCCGCCGTTCGTCCCTCCGCCCGCTCCGCCGGCCCCCGAGCTGGTCGAGCTGGCGGTGGTTCCCGTCGAGGAAGTCGCTTCTCTCGCGCCGGTCGCGTCGGCAGCTGCCCCGTCCGTCGGAACGACCGCGGATCCCTTCATGTCGCTGATCATCCCGTCGCCGCACCCGAACGAAAGACCGATCAAAATGCCGAACGAGGAGCCGACGTAATGCGCTCTCATTCGTCAAAGGTACCACTTTCGTCCGAGGCGCGGCACCGACGAAATCGAGCGATCTCAACCGTTTGCCATCGGGTTTCGCAGCCCGGCACGCGCACGTCTCGGCCCCTCGGCCCCCGCGCGAGAGCCCGCCCGCCGGCATCGAACCTCGTGGAGGCGGCGGAATGCGTGACCTTTCGAAGATGATCGACGAAACCGAGGACGGCTCTTTCGACTTCGAGGCGACCAAAGAGAACGCCAAGCTCATCGCGCACGCACCGAAGCGTCACCCCAAGCTCGCGTGCGCGCTCTTCGGAGCCGCTCTGGGGATCGGAATTCTCGCCGCGACCGCGGCGAGTCCCTCGTATCGGGCGGAAACCGAAATTCTCGTTCAGAAAAACGTCACGCTGCCCACGTTCGGAGACCCCGCGCGCAATCCCCAAGTCAACAATGACGTGGATCCGGCGTTCGGGGTTTCCGAAACGGTGAAGGCGCGCGACAACCTGGTCAACCTGATCCGGCAAACGCACCTGCTCGACAAAACGGAGGACGCATCGAATCGAAAGCCGGTCTCCGAGCAGGACAAGATGCAGATGGCGCTGAGGAAGCTCGAATCGAAGCTGACGGTGAAGTCCGACGGAAGCCTGGTCACGTTCGTGGCCGATTGGAACGACCCGCAGACCGCCTACGACGTCGTTTCGGCGGCGGTTCACAGCTTTCTCGACGGCCGCAGTGCGGCCGAAGTCTCCATCGTCTCGAATGCGATCACGCTTCTCGAGGAACACGCCAAAAGTGAGCGCGACGGAATCGACACCGCGATGGAAGAGTTTCTCCACCTGAAAGAGGGCTGGAAGAGCGGCGGCTCGACCGCAGCGAGCTCGACGGTTCAGGGGAGCCCGGCCCCGCGCGCGAGCGGGCTCGAGGCTCGGATTGCAGACAGTGACCTGGCGAAACGTCTCGAAGAAAAGAAACAGCAGATCAAGGACCTCCAGGATGAACGCCGCAAGCACCTCGCCGAATTGCGCGCGCAGATGGCGGGAATGACGGGAACGCTGACGCCGTCGCATCCGTCGGTCGTCTCTCTCCAGCGAAAGATCGACGCCCTTTCCGACGAGCCGGCCAATCTCACCGCGCTCAAGAACGAAGAGCGTGGTTTGCTCAACGAGCTGGCGGCCGCGACCGGTGGCAAGGCCGGGGGCGCCTCGCGACCTTCGGCGGCGATCGGGGGGGGACCATCCCTTCTGGGAGCGAGCCGCTCGTCGTCGACCCCAGCCTCCAAGCAGGACCTCGAGATCGCCGATCCGGCGAGCGCGATGGCGCTCTCCAAACTGCAGAACCGCATCCGCAAGTACGAAGACTACATGGATCAGATCAGCGCAGCGAAGCTTCAGCTGGACCTGGCTCGTAACGCGTTCAAGTACCGCTATGCCATCTACAAGCCGGCCGAGCTCCCCACCCGCCCGCGGTTCCCGATTCGGGCGCTGTTGGTCTTCGGTGGCGCGTTGTTCGGTCTCATGTTGGCGTTCGGAGGGGCTGCCGCGATGGACCTCGTGAGCGGTCGCTTCGTCGAGCCTTGGCAGGTCAGGCGCAGGCTGAGCCTACCGGTGCTCGGCGAGGTTGGCAGCCCGTAGCCGCCCCTCCAGGGGAAAATCCTACTTCTTCCCCGTCGACGGGTTCACCTTCACCTTCGACTTCTTGTCCCCCGAGTGCCCGTGGAACGTGCGGGTCGGCGCGAACTCACCGAGCTTGTGCCCCACCATGTTCTCGGTCACGAACACCGGGACGAACTTGCGCCCGTTGTGCACGGCGAACGTGAGTCCGACCGCGTCGGGCGCAATCGTCGAGCGCCGCGACCACGTTCGGATCACCTTCTTGCTCTTCGTCGTAACGGCCTCGTTGATTTTCTCGGTGAGGTGCCCGTCGATGAACGGACCCTTCTTGATGGAACGCGGCATCGCTTAGCCCTTCTGCCCGCGGCGCTTGATGATCATGCCGTCGGTCCTCTTGTTATTGCGCGTCTTCAACCCTTTGCTCAGCTGACCCCATGGCGAGCAGGGATGGCGCCCGCCGCTCGTGCGACCCTCGCCTCCGCCCATCGGGTGGTCGACGGGGTTCATGGTGACGCCACGGTTGTGCGGGCGGGCGCCGAGCCAACGGCTCCGGCCCGCCTTGCCCAGCGAAATGTTCTGATGATCGGCGTTGGATACCTGCCCAATCGTCGCCCGGCAGTCGAGGTGGACCAACCGAACTTCACCACTCGGCAGCCGAACTTGCCCCCAAGCCCCCTCCTTGGCCATCAGCTGCGCCGCGACGCCGGCCGAGCGACAGAGCTGTCCGCCCTTTCCCTTTTTCAGCTCGAGGTTGTGGATGGAGGTGCCGAGCGGGATCGCGCGAAGAGGTAAGCTGTTGCCGGGCTTGATATCGGCGTTGCGGCTGGACACGATGATGTCGCCCACCTTGAGCCCGTCCGGCGACAGGATGTAACGCTTCTCGCCATCCACGTAGTTGAGCAACGCGATGCGCGCGGTACGGTTCGGGTCGTACTCGATCGACGCGACCCGGGCAGGGACTCCGATCTTCTCGCGGCGAAAATCGATGAGCCGGTAGCGCTGCTTGTGCCCCCCTCCACGAAAACGCGAGGTGATGCGCCCGTGGTGGTTGCGGCCGCCCGTCGAATGCTGGTGCTCGAGCAGCTTGCGCTCTGGTTCTGACTTGGTGATTTCGGCGAAGTCGCTGACCGAATAATAGCGGCGCGCTGCGCTCGTCGGCTTGAAGGACTTGATCCCCATGTTAACCCTCGGACTCGAAGAACTGAATTTCGTCACCCCCCTTGAGGGTGATGATCGCTTTTTTCCAGTTCTGCAGCTTGGCGTAACCGCGGCCCATGCGGCGCTCCTTGCCGCGGTAACGCATGGTGTTCACATCGATCACCGTCACCTTGAAGAGCCTCTGGATAGCGTCTTTGATTTGGATCTTGTTGGCGGCGGGAGCGACCTCGAAAATGACCTGATTCTTCTCGCGCAGCCGGTTCGACTTCTCGGTGAGGATGATCGGACGGCGAATAATGGTTTCGGGCGTTAGCATCTGCTCCTCGCTACTTGAGGCACCGCGCCTCGAGGGCTTTGGCGGCATCTCTGCTGACGACCAAATGGTCGTGCCGGAGCAGGTCGTAAACGTTGACCCCCTCGGGCGGCAAGTATTGATGGTCTTCCATGTTCCGAAGCGAGAGCTTGAGCTTCTCGTTCGCCTTGTCGTCGACGACCAGCGCCTTTCTCGCGACCTGTAGCTTGTCGAGCACCGAGGCGAGCGCCTTGGTCTTGATCTCGGCGAGCTCGATGTTGTCGAGGACGATGAGCCTTCCCTCCTTCACGAAGAGCGAAAGCGCACTCTTCAGCGCGCCGATGCGCATCTGCCGAGGGGGGCGGTAAGCCCAATCGCGAGGCTTGGGCGGGTGCGCCTGGCCACCGCCGGCGAAGTTCGGCGCCCGGATGGAGCCGTGGCGCGCGCGCCCGGTGCCTTTCTGGCGGTAGATCTTCTTGGTGGAGCCGCTCACCGCCGCGCGCTCCTTGGCCGCGGCAGTCCCCGAGCGCCGCGAAGCGAGCTGGGCTTTCACGACTTCGTAGAAGAGCTGCTCTTTGATCTCGGCGCCGAACACATCGTCCGAGAGATCGAGCTCTCCCACCTTCTCGCGTTTCAAATTGAATACATCGACCTTGGGCATGGCGTCTCCATGAGGTCAGGACTTGATTTCGACGTCGACGCCCGCTGACAAGTCGAGCTTCATCAGCGCGTCGAGCGTCTGCTGCGTCGGCTCGAGGATGTCGAGCAAGCGCTTGTGTGTACGAATTTCGAACTGCTCGCGCGACTTCTTGTCGACGTGGGGACCGCGAAGGACGGTGTAGCGACGGATTTCGGTGGGCAACGGGATCGGCCCCGCGACCCGCGCGCCGGTGCGCTTGGCGGTCTCCACAATGTCGGTCGTCGACTTGTCGAGCAGCTGATGGTCGAAAGCTTTGAGGCGAATGCGAATCTTGGTCGGCTCTGTCATGCGTTACTCCAGAATCTTGGTGACGACGCCGGCGCCGACGGTTTTGCCGCCCTCACGGATGGCAAAGCGCATCTGCTCTTCGAGAGCGACCGGTGTATGCAGGGTGACGGTCATCTGAATGTTGTCTCCGGGCATCACCATCTTGA
>DASWDH010000225.1:0-5750 GCA_036395495.1 Polyangiaceae bacterium | reverse complement strand
ACAGAATGCGCTGCAGATGAGCATGGAAGGAGATGGTGTTTAGATCCATCCGACGCGCAAGAACGTCCATCCTCGGGCTCGCGCCATCCGGAATTTTTCGTGCGTTGCCGCAATTCCGAGATCAATCGTACTTTGGTCCACATACTCGGAAGCGAGATCCCACCTCTTCGAAATGCGCGAGCAGACGCAGGGCGGAGCGAGGATCGTCGCGCTTCGCCGACACTCGGCGAGCGGCGCTGGTGATCGAGGAATCGAAACCCAGAAGACACAAAAGTTCGTCCAATCGAGGCTCGTAGGCGCGCGCTTCCTCGGGGGTGAGCGGGCCCTGGTCCAACGGCGGCACTCCGCTCGCCGCTGCATGACGCCGGCGTACCGCCATCTTCAATTTCATTTTGAGAGCCGCGAAAAGGAAGACGGCTGAACCATTCATGTCCGCTGCGACGTGATGCAGGTCCGCTCGAAATGCATCGTCCAGCTCACGCTCGAACGCGTGCCAGCGCGCGGAGCCGATGGCAGCATGCAGACACGCAAAGAATCCCACTTGCCCGGTGTGATGACGAGGATCGACGAATTTGTCGAGATGACACAAATCGTGCAGAGCGAAGGAGAGCGCGTCGGTGTGTGGAGAGGTAGGTGTTTCGACTACGAGGTCGTCGTCCTGCAGGAGTGAGACACATCGACAACCGTTGGCCTGCAGCCGCAGGACCTGCATCGGCGAGGGAACCGATTCCAGCAACTCGACGGGAAATCCGTCCGCCCAGGCGATCAACGCGCGCGCCACCGCCGCCGAAACCCGATAGAGCCGCTGCTCGGCGAACACGCGCACTTCGGGAGCTCGAGAGCGGCAAGCGATGGGCGGTATGCGCGGGCCTTGATGAAACAGCCTTCCCGATCGCGCTTTGACCTGGGTCAATACGAACGCGCAGACGCGGGCGGCTGGCGAACGGACGCGTTTCGCATCGGAATGCAACTCGACCTATACTCCTGCCCCCTCGCGTACCGGAGTCGAACATGAAAGACAAGATCGCCATCTTCTGGCCGGGAGACGCGCGCGATATTCCGAATCAGCTTGCCCAGCCCAACATCGAAGACGCGACCGCCAAGCTCGAAGAGGCGCTGAAGCGGCTCGGGCGTGCGCCCTACCGCGTGCCGGGCATTCTGTCGAAACCGCATCACGCCATCGAGAAGCTCGGTCCGATCAGCGATCCGATGATCGGCGTGTGCGTCCATTGGCTGTACGCGCCGCACACCTGCGACGGGGTGGTGGGCAAAGACAACCCGCTCTTGCTCGCCAGCAACTTCTCGGGACGTTGGCCCGGGCTCGTCGGGCTGCTCAACACAGGTGCTTCGCTGGAAAGCCTCGGTCGCCCTTTCTCGCGCGTGTGGACCGATGCCGCCGATTGGACGGCCGACGCGACGTTCATGGAACGGCTCTCGGAATGGTGCAACACCGGTCGAATCGGCTATGGCGAAAGCGAAATCGCCTATCACGCCGCGATATCGGAAGAGGCCGCCGTCCTGGCGCGAGAAGTGGCCGACGAAATTCGGCGCCGGCGCGTCCTGATCTTGATGCTAGGCGACACTTCGATGGGCATGATCAACGGTTACTTCGGTCCGCGTCTGCTCCATCGCTACGGATTCGCCGAGCACAAGGTGGATCAGGCCTGGATCATCGATCGCGGCCGCCGCATCGACGACAAGCGAATCGAGGCGGCGTTTGCGTTCATCAAGGAGAAAGGGGTCGAGTTTCACTGGCGCGAGGGCAATGCCAAGGACTTCGAGGAGCGCGCGACGCGCGAGCAGCTTCGTGACTATCTGGTCGTGCTGGACATGCTCGGCGAATTCCGAGCGGATTGCTTGGGCTGGCAGTACCAGCTCGGGCTCATCCCGTTGCGCCCCCCCTCCGACCTCGCCGAAGGGCTGTTGAACGGGACGTGCCGCCCGGAATCGAGCGGGGACACCGTCGCCACCGCCACCGAAGCCGATCAGGGCAATGTCATCCCGATGGAGCTCATGAAACGCCTGCTCAAGAAAAAAGGGCTACACCAGGCGGTGATGTTCCACGATGTCCGCTGGGGCGCCGAGCACGAGGGCCGTTTCCTTTGGGTTTTGCTCAACTCGGGGTCCTGTGGACCTTACGCGTTCAATCACGATCCGGACACCCTGAAGGGGGCACATTCGTATCGCCAGCCGTCTCTCTATTTCCCCACCCCGGGAGGTACGCTCGCCGGTGAAAGTCTGCCCGGCAAGATGACCTGGGCGCGGGCGTACATCAAAGGGGGAAGGCTCTCGATGGACATCGGCAAGGGTGAAGTCATCAAGCTCCCGCCGCAGGTTCGCGACGCCTGGTGGGAGGGCACGACCCGCGAGTGGCCGTTCATGGCGGCAGACATGGGTATCTCGCGCGATACGCTGATGGCGCACTATCTCTCGAATCATGTGGCGGTCGCGTACGGCGACATCTTCGACGAGATGGTGGCGCTTTCGCAGGAGCTCGGGTTCGACGTGCGGATCCTCGGCAGGAAACACGGGCAGATTTGATGGCGGTCGCGGGCGACACGGCGGCGTACCTCGGCGTCGACGTCGGAACGGCGAGTGTGCGCGCCGCGATCTTCGACGCCAGCGGGCGGCGGCTGGGAATGGGAGTCTGTCCCATCCAGATCTTTCGGCCGGAAGAAGATTTCGTCGAACAGTCGTCGGATGACATCTGGCGAGCGTGCGGCAACGCCGTGCGACGAGCGCTGGCCGAAGCCGGCATCGGAGCCTCTGAAATCCAGCGAATCGCCGGCATCGGCTTCGATGCGACTTGCTCGCTGGTCGCACTCGGGCAGGACGACGAACCGGTGACGGTCAGCCCCACCGAGCGCGACGACCAGAACGTGATCGTCTGGATGGATCACCGCGCGATGGACGAGACTTCGGCGATCAACGCAACGCAACACGATGTGCTCAAGTACGTAGGAGGGACGATCTCCCCCGAGATGGAGACGCCCAAGCTGCTCTGGCTGAAGAAGCATCTACCCCGTAGCTGGTCGCGGACGGCGCGGCTCCTGGACCTTCCCGATTTTTTGACGTACCGGGCGACGTCGGTCGACACGCGTTCGCTCTGCACGACGGTATGCAAGTGGACGTTCCTGGGGCACGAAGGTTCCGAGGGGCGATGGGACGAAGGATTTTTTCGACAGGTGGGGCTGGGCGACTTGGCTGATGGCGGGTTCGCCAAGATCGGGAAAATCGTGCGGCCGATGGGGGAGAAGATCGGCGGGCTCACTGCGAAGGCAGCTGTCGAGCTCGGCCTTGCACCGGGGACCCCGGTCGGCGTTTCGATCATCGACGCGCATGCAGGTGGGCTCGGCCTGTTGGGCGTTCCATTGGACGGCGTCTCGCCGACCGAGGCATCGCTCGACCAGCGGCTCGCCCTGATCGGCGGCACCTCGAGCTGCCACATGGCAGTGTCCGTCGAACCGCGATTCATACCGGGGATTTGGGGACCCTATCGTTCCGCAATGGTTCCCGGCATGTGGTTGACGGAAGGCGGGCAGTCGGCAACCGGTGCGCTCATCGACCACACGATCCGCTCGCATGCGCGTGCGCGCGAGCTTTTGGAGCAAGCCGAGCGAGAGGGCACCGGCGTCTATGCGCTTCTCAACGCGAGGCTCGAGCAGCTCACCCAACGCGAACGGCTCGCCTTCATGGGCGAGCTCACGCGTCATCTACACGTGCTGCCCGACCACCACGGCAACCGGTCTCCTCGCGCGGATCCGACCTCGAGGGGCATTGTGGCCGGGCTCAAGCTGAGCGACACGACCGACAGCCTCGCGCTGCTCTATCTTGCGACCGTGCAAGCCATCGCCCACGGCACCCGGCACATCATCGACGCGATGAACGCCAAAGGCTACGCCGTTCGGACCATCGTCGCGTGCGGCGGCGATACCAAAAATCCGGTCTTCGTCCGCGAGCACGCCGAAGCGACCGGCTGTCGCGTCGTGCTGGCCAAAGAGCCCGAGGCGGTCCTGCTCGGGGCGGCCATGCTGGGTGCGGTCGCTTCGAGCCGCTATCCGTCGCTGCTCGCGGCGATGGCCGCAATGAACGAGGCCGGAACCATCGTCGAGCCGAGCGGGGGGGAGGTGGCGCGGTTTCATGAAGGGAAGCACCGCGTCTTCCATCGCATGTACGATGACCAGCTCGCCTACCGCGCCATCATGAGCTGAGATCCTGCGATGCTGCCCTCCCTCGAAAGCCTGCAGTGCTTCGAACGGGCGGCGCGGCTGCTCAATTTTCGCAAGGCGGCGCGCGCGGTGGGCCTCACCCCCGCCGCCTTCGGCCAGCGCATTCAGAGGCTCGAGGATCAGTTGGGGGTCAAACTCTTCGTGCGCACGACGCGATCGGTGCACTTGACCGAAGCCGGGACGGCGCTGATCGAACCGGCCGAACGTTGCCTGCGCGTCGCCGAGGAAACGATGCGCGCTGCGCGCGGCGACAAGGCCCCCCCTCCGATGGATCTCGTTCTCGGCACTCGGCAGGAGCTCGGGCTCAGCTGGATCTTGCCCCAGCTGGACCGATTGGAAAGAGCGCGTCCCTGGCTGCAGATGCACCTTTACTTCGGCTCCGGGTCCGACCTGTTGCTTCGCGTGCGGACCATGGAGATCGATTGCGCCGTGACGTCGAGCCGGTTCAGCGATCCCAAGCTCGATGCCCTCCGTTTGCATCGAGAGGACTACGTCTTCTGTGGCTCGAGTGATCTACTGCGGCGAAAGCCTCTCAAGAAAGCGGACGACACGAAGCGACACAACCTGCTCGATACGTCGGCGGAGGTGCCGCTTTTTCGATATTGGAAGGACGCGCCGCGCGGCGGCGATCGCCTTCGTTTCGCGCGTGGGATTTGGCTGGGGAGCATCGAAGCGATTCGGCAGAGGATGCTGGCTGGGATCGGCGTCGGCGTGTTGCCGGAGTATCTGGTTCGGCAGGATCTGAAAACGGGGCGGCTCCGCCGTATTTTTCCGGGCGTGCAGCCGCTCCACGACTACTTTCGGCTCGTGTTCCGGGTCGACGACCCGCGGCGCCACGTCTTCGAGAGCCTGAGCGTTTCGCTGCTCGAGTCGCCGTTGCAGTAGCGATGGTCAAGACGGAACGATGACCCCGCGCAATGCAGCCGAGATCGCAATCGGTGTGGCAGGTATCGTCGTTCTCGCCACCAGCATTCCACATCTGTCGGGGCGGTCGCATTCGCTCTCGTTGGCACGTCGCCAGATCCGGTTCTTCGCTGGATGGGCGTCGTCTATCCCGTTCTTTTTGCCGTCGCGGGCGCAGTTTGGGGTCGTCGGTGTTCTTCACCTTCTCTGCCTCATCACCGTCTCCACGTATTCGGACTCGCCCGCGAGATGCTCGTCGCCGTCCGCGACGCCCACATTCGCGACGCTAAGCTCCGGGACGAAGCCCTTCGCGCCGCGAAGGGGACGTGTCTCAACTGCGCGGAGGGCGCCGGTCGCGTCACCCGGGCGGACAAAGCCCGCGCGTTTACCGTCGCGCGCGGCGAAGCCGTCGAAGCTGCCGCCGCCATCGAGATCGCCGCTCTTCTCGGCGACGCGCGGGCGGAAGATGCCGAGCGGGTGGCCGTGCTAGCGGACCGTGTCGTCGCGATGCTCACACGGCTGATCCGCTAGCGCGGAGGGGGCTACCGCGGTCGCGCGACCCGCGTGACATCGCCCCTGCGTGTGAGATGCTGTATCGCGACGGGGCGATGGCGCGCG